>CALMMI010000001.1 GCA_937868245.1 uncultured Ignavibacteria bacterium
GGTAGGAGTACCTTAATTTAATATACTGTGTATTATTTTAATAAATATCTCTCGCTTAATTAGTAACATAAAATGAGATTATGATTATTGACAAACTACCTGAAAGAATTCAACTTTTGAAATCTAAATATAATTTACAAGATTTTAGGTTTGATATAGAATGTATCAATAATCTTGGAGACTTATCTAAACTTCTTACCTTTATTGTTAACCTAACATTACCAGAAAAAGATATTAAAGTCACAGAAAAAATATCTACAGATGGTGGTCAATATGAAGCTGTTCTTTCAAACCAAGATTCTTCTCTACAAATATTTGCCGAAACTTCAACAGATTGGTTGCCTGATGATTTCTTTCATACGCTTGAAACTATTCCTATAGTATTTAAGAGTACTAAAAGGTTTCTTAGTGTCAATCCAATTGTCATAGCTACAATTCACGGACAAGATGCTTGGTATTTTTCCGGAGAAGAAGAAGTGTTAATACAAGCACGACAGGAAGGATTACCATTAATTTTCCGAGGCGAGGACAATTCGGAAACAGAGGAATTCAAAATACTTATGGACGTATAAAAGAACAAAGAACATAACCTTTCATACGGGTTTACTCACTGATAATTATTTAACTAAAATCAGAGGATAAGGAAATACAGTTCGCGAATAATCGGGTAAATACTAGTCAACAACTCTACCACCACTTCCAATCCGAAACAGTAAATTTCTTCCATTCCTCGAAGTCAAAATGCCACCATTCCTTTGGGTTTGGTGTAAACCCGAACATTTGCATTGCTGATGTAAGTACATCCCTGTTCTTTTGAACTTGTTCCGATAATCCCTTGGCATCACTATTCGACATCTCCGAAAAGCTATCAAATTCACTCCCCATATCCAGCTCCTTCCCTTTTGCATCTACTAACGTTACATCCACAGCTGCACCTCTGTTATGCTTCGACCCGGTTGCAGGATTTGCAACATACTTCTTCTCTTTCGTTGCATCCCAAAGTATTTTCTGAATCGAAAGCGGGCGGTAACCATCATACACTTTTAGTCTGAATCCGAGCATTTTTACAAAAGCTTGTGCCTCTGAAAGCCTATCGGCAACTTTCTTACGAAGATAGACTTCTGAACTTGGATACAGGATTTTCCCCGTGAAATTATTGATAGTCGCATATCGAACATCATAACGGAAAGAAGGGTCAATATCCTTCAGTCGTACCAGGGTTGTATCTGATTGAGAATAAAGGGAAAAAGAGTTGAAAATTACAATCACAAGGATAGCTAGAGATTGCTTTTTCATATTATTGAGTTAGAATAAAATAAATAGCCAAAGCAAGCATAAATGTGCCGAAAATCCGTTCGAGAGTTTTACCACGCAGCCGCATGGCTAAACTGGCTCCAAGATATGAGAATGGGACTACCATTATCATCAATACAATCATAGTTGTGTTATGAATGTGTCCCAAATAGTAATGTGTTATACTTCCTGGGATTGCAAGGACGGCAATCGTAAACAACGATGTAGCAAATGCAGATTTTACCTTCAACTTGTTAATCTTAACAAAGAGAGGAATCATCACAATCCCACCGCCAATTGCCAACACTCCCGATACTAACCCCGTCAGAATCCCGGTAAGTAATGCCCATCCGACAGAATGCCGAACTTCCTCATCAGGCGGTTCTTTCAGAAGCCATCCTCTGATAAAAAAAGTTAAGCCTACAAACATAATAAATGCGCCGGTAAAATACATAAGAACAGCCGGTGAAAAGAACTCCTTTGTTAAAAGAGACCCTACGATGTTCATCGGTAATGCCGCTACAAGTACCCATTTGGCTAATTTATAGTTGATAAGCCCTAATTTTCTATAAACAATTGCCCCTGATATTGCAGAAGGAAGGGTTGATGGCAGAGGTGATGCCAACGCTAAAAGTGGTGGTAACCCAACAAAAATTTTAAGTAATGGTGTAGCGGCAAGAGCACCGCCCAACCCCAACATTCCGGAACTTGTTCCGATAAATGCACCGATAAGAGCCGTAATCAGTATATCATGCATATCAATTAGAGAAAGTAAAAAAAGCATCAAAAAACTACTCCTTTATCTACTAAAACCTTGGAGGCTTTCGAAAAAACCTCCAAGATTTATCTTTAGTACTTTTAAGAGTGACGACATCTGTCGTCAATTGTTTTTCTCAGCCTACAATGAAATTAACAAGTTTCCCTTTCACCGAAATTACTTTTTTGACTTCCATACTGCCTATATGTTTCTGAACCTGCTCGTCCAATAGTGCAAGCCGTTCGATAGACTCCTGATGTGCGTCCGCCGAAACGATTAATTTAGAGCGGATTTTGCTGTTCACCTGCAACACAATTTCAATGGTGGATTGCACTAATTTTTCTGCTTCCCATTCTGGGAATTTCTCAAGGCAAACAGAAGTTTTATGCCCCAAAATATGCCATAATTCTTCGCTGATATGGGGAGCGAACGGAGCAAGGCACAACACGAATTTCTCCATTGCTTCGCGTGGTTTTACTTCATTTTGAGTAAATTCATTTACAAATATCATCATTTGTGAAACCGTAGTATTGAACCCAAGGCTATCAATGTCCTCACCAACCTTTTTAATTAGAGTATGAAGAACAAGCTCCTGCTTATCGGTCATCTTCACATCCTGCACTTGTTCAGAAAGTTCATTTTCTTCGGTCGCAATCATGCGCCACGCACGGTTCAAAAAGCGCAACACGCCTTCCACACCTTTGGTTGCCCATGGTTTTACAGATTCGAGAGGTCCCATAAACATCTCGAATACTCTCAAAGAATCCGCACCGAATTCCTGAACAACATCATCCGGATTAATCACATTTTTCATTGATTTCGACATCTTACGGTTATCTTCCCCTAGTATCATCCCTTGATGAAACAACCGTGCAAACGGCTCTTTGGATGAAACTAGACCATAATCAAACAACACTTTATGCCAGAACCGTGCATATAACAAATGAAGAACAGTATGCTCCGATCCACCGACATACAAATCAACACCCATTCCGTCCATCCAATATTCTTGCTTTTTGAAATCACACAAAGCATCTGAATTATGCGGATCGATATACCGCAAATAATACCAGCATGACCCACCCCATTGTGGCATCGTATTCGTTTCTAAACGAGCATGCTTACCGGTTTTTTTATCGGTGAAATTTACCCATGAATCAACCGTTGCAAGCGGAGACTCACCAGTCCCGGCAGGATTGAAATTTTCTACTTCCGGCAATATCAACGGTAGTTCATCATCATCCAACGAGCGTTTTGTACCGTCATCGAAGTACATAATCGGCACCGGTTCACCCCAATACCTTTGGCGTGAGAACAGCCAATCACGTAATCTGAATTGAACCTTGCGCTCACCGATTCCCGTTTCTTCAAGCCATGCAATAATCTTTTCTTTTGCTTCTGCAGTCGGTAATCCATCGAGCGAAACTTGGTCGTTGAAAGAATCTACATTATAACCGTAGTCTGTAAATGCTGCTTCGGTAATATCCGGTTCATTGTCGTTCACATGACGTTCCTCGAAATAACGGGGATTGCTTGTTACCACCCGCACAATCGGAAGATTGAAAGTGGTTGCAAACTCATGGTCGCGCTCATCGTGTCCGGGGACAGCCATGATTGCACCTGTTCCGTAATGAGCAAGTACATAATCTGCAATCCAAATAGGAATTTCCTTATTGGTTGCAGGATTCAATGCATACCCGCCTGTAAACACTCCTGTTTTTTCTTTAGAAAGTTCCGTTCGCTCCAAATCACTTTTTAAGGCTGCTTGTTTTCGGTATTCTTCTACATTTACTTTCTCTCCGTCGGTAGAAATCATATCAACAATCGGATGTTCAGGTGCAAGAACAAGATATGTTGCGCCGAACACAGTATCAGGACGTGTAGTAAACACGCGTACATTATCTTCCTCGCCCAAAACAGGAAATGCTATCTCTGCTCCAACACTTTTGCCTATCCAATGCCTCTGCATTTCTTTGGTTGAGGAGGGCCAGTTCAAAAGATCCAAATCATTTAAAAGGCGGTCGGCATATTCTGTAATACGGAGCATCCATTGGCGCATCGGGCGACGTTCTACTTTGTAACCTTTGCCTGTCCATTCGTCCACTTCTTCGTTAGCGAGAACAGTTCCTAATTCTTCGCACCAGTTTACAGGAATATTCGCTGTGAAAGCCAAACGATGTGCATCACGATACTTTTCTATTTCAAGAGGCTCTTTAATGTCCGCAGGGATTGGAAGTTCTTCAATCGGACGAGCTTTATCTGCCGTGCGGTCGTACCATGAATTATAAATTTTGAGGAAAATCCATTGTGTCCATTTGTAATAGTTGGGGTCGGTTGTGTTAATTTCGCGTGACCAGTCGTAGTTCATTCCGAGCATTCCGAGTTGGCGTTTGTAGGTTTCCACATTGCGGGCAGTCGCCTCAATCGGGTGAATCCCTGTAACCATACTGTACCGTTCGGTTGGTAAACCGAACGCATCGAACCCCATAGGGTGCAATACATTAAAGCCCTTCATTTTCTTGTAGCGGGCAATAATATCGGTTGCTACATAACCCACAGGGTGACCTACGTGTAGCCCAGCCCCGCTTGGATACGGAAACATATCGAGTACATAGTATTTTGGTTTTGTAGTATCATCGGGTGTGACGTTGATATTGTTTTCCTGCCAATATTTCTGCCATTTCTTTTCTATTTCTGCGAATGGATATGCCGCCATTTGAAGTCCTTTTGTATGATTGATGTTTCACAAATATACGAAAATGCGGCGGGAATTGGGGGATGTGAAGATGGCTGGTGGTGGTTGGGCGTGGGTAAGTGGCTTTAGCTTTGGTTTTTCTATAAGCTTTTGGTGTAATCATCACCAGCAGAAATCCCCCTTAGTCCCCCTTTAACAAGGGGGAGACAAGACAAAGAACCCTTTATTTCACCAAATACAAGCACTACGTCATCCCCTTGTTAAAGGGGACCGAGGGGATTCGTCCCCTACTCTATCTCAATCTCATCAATTTCCTTCATCAATCTATCGGTTTCACTCAGAGCCACTATCATTTTTTGATAGTGAAGAATATCGTCAAATTCTAATGTTCTGTCCTTGCGGTCTTTCAGCCATTTTTGGGCGGGTTGATAGCCGCCTATGTAGAAGCTCCATGCTGTTTCGGGGACGTTTGCGAAATATTGGGTGTCGTTTATATACACACGACCAGCCACCCCGCCCTGTGGGCACCCCTCCAAAGGAGGGGAATTTTTAGGGATTTGCGTTTCACTTAATGTAGGTGGTTGGAAACGTACTTTTGTTACCTTGTTATCTCCGTGCATCGGGTATTGAGTGATATAGTTTTCTACAGTCGGGCTTTCCAATAGATGCAATTGCCGTATTTCCCCGCCCAGTTTTACTAATTTCCAGAAGGTCTTCGCTTTCTTTGGATATGGTACACGCGGGAAGTCTATTTTCAGAAATTCCTTGTATTTTTCGCGGTATGCGGGTGAATGGAGAACCGCGTAGATATAATCCAATATATCTATCGGGGTAATGGATGTTCCCTCTGTATCTCGGTAGCTGGCAGTAATAGAAGCTGTAGCCGGTTCATACTTACATTTCATTCCTTTGGCAATTTGGTTTGCTATTTCAGAGTTTAGATTCGGTTTGCGCTCGGCTGTTTGCTCCATGCTTTGCTGGGCGGTGCTGTCGGGGTATAGGTAGAGGGGGGCTGAAATCCCTTTAGAAAACATAGTACCTAAAATATGGCTTTCAACAATACTGTTCCCGATAAAAATATTGGTAAAATTTCCAATTGTAGCTTGTCTCTCAAATATTAAAGTATAATTCGGTTTTAATAAATGTTTCATAACCTCATTTCTTGGGTATGACATAAATCCTTTTGACTTCCCAGTAAAATATGTTTTTCTAACATCAAAAGGACGGTAGTTAATTGAACATATCTTACCCGTCTGTCTTAGGACATCTTGTTTGGCCGTAGTCATTTTCCAGTCTCTACCATCGGGTTTCTCTTGATACTTTTTTCTAATTTCTTCAGGATCTTTATTTTGAAAATCTTGAATTATTTGTTTCAAGGTAGATTCATCTAAATGAATGGTAATATTGTCTCTTTCAGTAGTAATACCACTTGCATTTAATGCAAAAATTTCATCTATTTTAAATCCATTATCGTATTTTACAAATTCACTAAAATCCTTCTTAACAAAAAAGAAATTCGGGGAATTAGCTTCTAATTTATTCCATTTCACTTTTGAAAGCGAATGCTCATTCAAGAAGTCATATTTTTCATCTCTTTTCCCTTGCAAATCAAAATGAAAAACTTGCCCCAATTCATTTTTCTTTTTCCTATCTGTTTTTACAAAAATATTGATGCTCACACCCTGCATTATATCAAACACATTTTGGTCGGGTGTACCATCAGGGCATACTTCTTTTTTCTTAGCATTTCCATGCAAATCAAGTATATAAATCTTATCAAAACTTTCTAACAGATTCTTCCGCATTTGACGGTGGATAATTCCGTCAATAAAACTATTATTGGAAATATACGCTAAAATTCCTGTTCCGTTTTTATCAACAAAATACTGCCCGAAACGTATGAATTTAATATAATCATCGGAAAGAGGTTGTATGTTTCTTTCGTTCATATCCTTTTTGTAATCTGCCGTTAAGCTTTC
The DNA here is from genome assembly GCA_937868245.1 of uncultured Ignavibacteria bacterium. Classification (GTDB taxonomy): domain Bacteria; phylum Bacteroidota; class Ignavibacteria; order Kapaibacteriales; family UBA961; genus JADJXV01. The sequence continues at coordinate 6,725 of CALMMI010000001.1, forward strand.
TATCCACTCACCTTTATTGCTGCTACTGACGCTATACGGTGGATTCCCTATAACACACATAACAGGAGTATTCCGCTTGATATGATTCGCTTCGTTTGCCTCCGTACTCAGCCAGCCTGCAAATAATGATTTAGTATATGGGTGGCTTTCTTCTAAGCTGTTAGTGAGATAGACTCTCAAACGCTGGTCAGATGCAGTAGTTTTCCTTTTATAGCCAGTTTCTGTAAGAAGTAAATCTAATTGTAAATGCGCCATAGCATAACTTGCCATCAGAAGCTCAAAACCATTAACACGCGGTAGCAGATGCGTTTCCACATAATTACTCCAAATCCCTTCCTGTCCCGAAAATGACTTATAAATGTGTTTGACAACTTCTGCTAAGAAAGTCCCAGTCCCAGTTGCAGGGTCAAGTATTTGAACTTTGTGCACTTCTTTTTCGATAAATTCTACAACATCTTTATTTTCCTTTTCTGATTCTTCTGCAAGTACTTTTACTTTGGTCTTACTGTTATCCGCCAACCCGCGCGGAAGGTCAAACTCTGTTTTCAGAATATCATCCACAGCCCTAACGATAAAATTCACCACAGGTTGCGGAGTGTACCAAACTCCCCGTGCTTTCCGTAGGGCGGGGTCGTATTCACTCAGGAACGTTTCGTAAAAATGGATGATAGGGTCTTCTGTTTTGGTTTGGCTTCCGTAGTTTCTGAGCAATTCCAAAACATTTGAAGCTAAGAATATCTCTACCAAATTGTCCACAATCCATTTAATGCGGTCGTCAAGATCGGGTCCTGCTATATATCCGAAAAGTTTCCGTAGAAAAGGATTGGATTTGGGGATAAGTTCAGCTGCTTCCTGTCTGCTGAATGTCTGAATTGTCGGGTCGTGCAATCGCGCTGCGAACATACCGTATGCAATTGTTTGTGCATAGACATCGGCAAAACCTTTGGGGGTAATATCATGAATAAGGATTTGTTTGAAGGCTGTCATTTGGTCTATGAGCGTGCTGTTTTCCTGATTTGCTTCATCACTCGTTAAGGCACGTTCAATTACATCCGATAGGAGGCGGGCTTTGCCTGCCATCATTTGTGCAAGTTTCTTCGGACTTTTGATTGTCTGCCCTGTGTGGGTGCAAAAGCTTTTGATAAGATTGGTGAAGCGCGAGAAGTTTTGTGGTAGGGGTACTATTTGACCACCCCGTCCTGCGGACACCCCTCCAGAGGAGGGGAATTTTTCTGGTTTTATCGACTTTGTCGATGAAACCAATTTCGACTCTATGCTGCCTGAACGAGATTCATCACTGTGCCCCTGAAATTCCCCTCCCCTGGAGGGGTGTCCGAAGGACGGGGTGGCAAGTTCGGCAATGGCAATTTTGGTAACAAATTCTCCATCTCGATAAAAATGAAAATCCAAATAATCCGTAAATATGAGATTATTCAAGGATGCTTTATATCGGTCGAATTGTTCTTTGTTTCCGGTTTTCTTTGTCCCTTCAAGATCCTTATCTCCAATATCCTTAGCTTCGATATAACCGACGGGAATATCCCTTTTTGTGAGGATATAGTCAGGAGCACCACATTTTTGACGTTTGGGTTCGTTAGTTGCGGCAATATCACTACAAATACTTTCAATTAACTGTTGTAGATCACCACGAAATGTATGTTCCGTTGCATTACCCTGTTTATAGCGTCTATTGATATTATCGAGATACTGGTCTATGGTCATCATCTACTGTAGAAATATGGCGAATGGAGATAAATTTGAGAGCAATATTACGTAAATGCTTGCGCACACCCAATTGTTTCCAAGCTCTTTCAACCACCCCGTCCTGCGGACACCCCTCCAAAGGAGGGGAATTTTTCCGGTTGTCCTGCGGACTGCCCTCTTGGACATGCAGTTTCTTTTCAATCTCTTTCATAGAATACATTACATTAGAAATGTAATTCCCCTAAATTCCCCTC
>CALMMI010000002.1 GCA_937868245.1 uncultured Ignavibacteria bacterium
TCATGTTATACCCGAGAATTGGGAGCTCCATAACTCACATATGAAAATTACGCACCCGTCACTTATTAACTACCCGCATTGTAACCAACATGGAGATTTCTTTTTAAATCTACATCACAATCAAGGGGAATTTAAGGATATACTCCATTTGGTGGACATTATTGACCATATCCGAAAAAATTGATATTTCAAAAGCTAAGTGCTTATTTTTTATACTGCCGGCTACCATTTTCGACTCCTTGCATAGTAAGCTCCGTAGAAGTTTACATTGCTGTCTGGGTTGGTGGTCGGTGGTTTTTTTTGTAAAATTACTTCACAGATTCGCAATTAGCAACTGAATTATATTGAGAGGTAGGAAATTCCTGTTTGAATTTACCGAAAGCCTTAGCTGCCTGGTCGGTTTTACCTAAGCCGCAGAACACATGCCCCAAACGCACAAGCGTACGCTCCAGCACTCCCGGCGGGACATTCGGTTTACTCGATAGCATGGTCAGGATTTTTTCGGCTCTGTCCAACTGTCCGAGTACGGAGGCGCATTCACCTTGCATAAACTGGACTTCGTATAGGAGCGGGTCGTCATTTTTGAGGGTTTGGGCAAGTTCATTGAATTTACCCGATGCCTCCACGTATTTTTGATTATTGAAAAGAGCGGTTGCTTTTTCAAGTTCTTCTGATGTGGATACCGGCATATCGGTTTGCGCAAGGGGTTGCTTTGCAATGGCATTGCCTACGGCAATTGTATCGCCGAAACGTTTGGATGCATTTGATTTCGATGGAGAATTTTCAGCAGGAACATCGGTAGTCTGTTTCAGAGGGAACACACTGCCGCGAACGGGACGCTGCGCAAGTGCATCTGTTCCCGAAAAAATCATTATTCCAAGAAGGATATAGAGTGTTTTTTTCATAATGAATTTCTCCATGTTTATTTGTCTAATAGACCTTGAAGGTTTCCGAAAACCTTCAAGGTCTTGTCTTTTCGAATTCATGACAACCGCAAAGCTAACCGTAAAATAATACAATGATTAAAAAAAAAACAATGTAATTACGGTTGTCATTCTGAAGGAGTCTTCGACTGAAGAATCTCCGTTTGTACGTGAAACTTGCAGGACGGATGTGCTAACGGAGATTCTTCACTACGTTCAGAATGACGAACATATTAAAGCTGTCATTTAGAGGGCTTCTTAGACCGAAGAATCTCAGTTTAATAGAC
>CALMMI010000003.1 GCA_937868245.1 uncultured Ignavibacteria bacterium
ATAGGTAGAGTATTAGAAGCTAATATTAACTACGACTAATCGATATTGGTATCAATTTTAGAATGTTGATATTTCTACACTCCCAAACGGCTTATATTTTGTGAGCATACAAACAGCTGCGAAAATAGTTATCAAGCCAATTGTCGTTTGCCGTTAGTATTGATTTGTACTGTGTAATCACAAGAAGTATATTAAAAAAAAAAAGTAAGACCTGACAGCTTAAAAAATCTGTCAGGTCTTTTAATTTTCTTACGCTCCTACATACCAATCATTCATCTCACTCTGCTGAATAGCATCGGCAACTAGGCTCATACCAAATAATGACAGCAAAATTGTAATCAAAGGAAGGCTGGTATTCACATTAAAGCCGTTTACCTTTTGAATCTCATTTATAGATTCTGCCATTTTATATTTTGTATAAATATAGTAAACACCGCACGTAATAATCGAAAGAAAGAATACCTTCCAAAAGTCGTATTCTTCCCGCCGAAGCCAGGCATTGATACATTCCATTTGTTTGTATTGCCAATAAAATGCGTAAATACCACAGGTTAAAATTGTGAAGACTATGCTCATAATTATGTCGCGACGTCCTTCTTCAACCGGATAGGGATATGATGTCATGGTAGTATTGAATTATTGTTGGAATGAAAGATATGTGTACACTGTAGTAGTACTCTATTCTTTTAGTAAAGTTTCAAGTCTTTTTATGAGTAAAATATGACATTACCGTCATCTTCATTCAAATTATCTTAATTTTGTGGTAGAAACAAGATGAAAGTACCGACTATTTTTGAAACTTTCTTATAGAATAGGAATCAGCATGTCCGAAATGTACAAAAAGAAAATCAACAGGGAAGAAGCACTCAAGTACCACTCATCGGGAAGAAAAGGAAAGATTGAAGTCATCCCGTCCAAGCCGTGCGACACTCAATATGAGCTGTCGCTTGCATATTCTCCGGGTGTTGCCGAGCCATGCCGTGATATTGCAGAAAACGAAGAATTAGTGTATGAATATACCGCCAAGGGGAATCTGGTAGGGGTTATTTCCAATGGGACAGCAGTTCTCGGTTTAGGAAATATCGGAGCATCTGCAAGTAAACCGGTTATGGAAGGCAAAGGGGTTCTCTTCAAAAAATTTGCCGATATTGATGTTTTTGATATTGAAGTGAAAACTCAGGATGCAGAGGAATTTATCAATGCAGTTGCCAATCTTGAACCGACCTTTGGAGGGATTAACCTGGAGGATATTAAAGCCCCTGAATGCTTCTATATCGAACAGGAATTACAACGCCGTATGCAAATTCCTGTATTTCATGATGACCAGCATGGAACTGCCATTATCAGCGGTGCAGCTTTATTGAATGCGTGCGAAGTACAAGGCAAAAAACTTGATGAAATTACGGTAGTTGTCAGCGGGGCAGGGGCTTCTGCAATTGCTTGCAGTCTATTCTATCTAAAACTGGGTGTAAAACGCGAAAACGTTTTCCTTTGTGATAGAAAAGGATTGGTTTATAAAGGTCGTACCGAGGATATGTCCGAGCAAAAATTATTTTTTGCAAACGGTGATGCTCCTGCTACTCTTGGCGATATGATGCATAGAGCTGATGTTTTTCTCGGGTTAAGCGCAGGTGGGCTTGTTACTAAAGAAATGGTTGCCTCCATGCCTCCGAACCCTATTGTATTCGCTCTTGCTAATCCTGACCCTGAAATTGACTATCCCGATGCTATCGGAGTTCGCGACGATATTATTGTTGCAACCGGACGGAGCGATTATCCTAATCAAGTGAATAATGTATTGGGCTTCCCGTATATCTTTCGCGGTGCATTGGATGTTCGTGCAAAGGCAATCAACGACGAAATGAAACTTGCCGCGGCGTATGCACTCGCAACACTTGCCAAACAAGAAGTTCCAGAATCTGTTGCTCGCGCGTATGGTGGTGAGGAAACTAAATTCGGCAGGGGATATATCATTCCAAAAGCATTAGATCCCCGTGTTCTCTTGTTTGTACCTCCGGCAGTTGCAAAAGCGGCAATTGAATCGGGTGTTGCACGAAAACAGGATTTCAATATAGAAGAATATAAGATAAACTTACAATCACATCAAGGGAATGCAAAGCGTTTCAAAGTAAGTATTACAACGGGTGTTCAACGCAGAACAGCAAAAAAACGTATCGTGCTAACCGAAGGCGAAGAACCAAAGGCACTCCGTGCTGCCGAAATTATTTTGGAAGACGGCATTGCACAGCCAATCCTTCTTGGTGGACAAGCCAGAATGAAGCGGGTAGCCGATTCAATGGGTATAGACTTATCAAGATTTGAAACAATCGACATTTATTATTCCGATAAATGCGAGGAATATGCCCATATTCTTACCAACAAACGCCAAAGACGGGGAATGACCCTTGGTGAAGCCAGAAAACTTGTGATGCGCCGTAATTATTTCGGTGCTTTGATGGTTGAATCAGGTGATGCCGACGGCTTACTTTCAGGTTTGAACCTTCGATATGATGAAACAATTCGTCCTGCTTTGGAAATTATCGGGACGGATAAACGCTTCTCTCGTGTAGCAGGGATGTATGTAGTAATAACCAAACGGGGTGACACGCTCTTTTTTGCTGATACGACAGTAACCCCCAATCCTAC
>CALMMI010000004.1 GCA_937868245.1 uncultured Ignavibacteria bacterium
TGCTTTTGCAAGAAGTCTGTTTTGTAAATAAAGAGAATTTATGGCGGATTTCAAGTGAATTGAAATGCCAAACGAAACTGTGCGACGATTAACAGCAGAAGCCGTTAAGTGCATGTACGGAGAGTATGTTCATAGGGGGTTCCTCCTTCTATAGGAGTGTAGAAAAGGTTGCTCATGGCTGATTTAAGTCAGGTTGATTGCAATGGCTCGTCAGAGTGAGGAAGCGAAAGCATCAAGAGAGAAAAACATAGTTGCAACAATTAAGCTAATGCTAAAATATGATTAAGTTCTTTAGATTGCAAATTAAATTTTAGTCATAAGTATTATTTAAGATTTATTAACATCTATCAGGGCTTCTGCTAAGAAAGCTATGAGAAACCGAGATATTTTCCGTATTTTTGACTAAATGGAGAGAAATTTTGCAACGGTAACCACAAAACGGTGAATCCCCCTTAATCTCCCTTTAACAAGGGGGAGACAAGAATTAGAAACGTTAACAGTTAATAAGTACAAGTACTCACATCAGTACTATGTCATCCCTATCTTAAAATGCTACGTCATCCCCTTGATAAAGGGGAACGAGGGGATTAATAGTTCTGCTGTTCAAAATTGCTCAATGCAATCATTAAACAAAAACTCAAAAAACCAGTAAAAAAAGTAAGTGATAGAACCATGCAATTAACTTCAAGAGAAATAAGACAATCCTTTTTAGATTTTTTTGCTCAAAGAGGGCACCGTATAGTTCCGAGTGCGCCCGTAGTGCCACACGGAGATGCAACACTTCTCTTTACAAATGCCGGGATGAACCAATTCAAGGACGTATTCCTGGGAATTGGCAAACGTGATTTTACGCGGTGTGCCGACACTCAGAAATGTATCCGCGTATCGGGAAAACATAATGATTTGGAAGAAGTGGGATATGATACATATCACCATACATTTTTCGAGATGCTCGGAAATTGGAGTTTTGGGGATTATTACAAAGCGGAAGCGCTCGCATGGAGTTGGGAATTGCTGACGGAAGTATGGGGATTGCCTAAAGAGCGTTTGCATGCAACTGTTTTCCGTACAGATGATGAATCCTACAATATATGGAAACAATATCTGCCCGAAAGCCAAATCCATCGCTGCGATGAGAAAGATAATTTTTGGGAAATGGGCGAGACTGGTCCGTGCGGTCCTTGTTCGGAGATTCATTACGACCGAACAGAAGATTTATCCGGTGCTGCCCTTGTCAATAAGGGAGTATCCGAAGTTATCGAAATTTGGAATAATGTATTTATCCAATATAACCGCAAAATTGACGGTTCATTAGAAGAATTGACCTCAAAGCACGTGGACACCGGGATGGGTTTCGAGAGAATTTGTGCTGTGATGCAAGGTAAATCATCCAACTACGATACCGATGTTTTTTCTCCGATTATCAATAAAATTGTTGAGTTATGCGGTCAGCAGTACGAAACTGCATTAGAGAGCAAAACAGGTGTTGCAATGCGCGTGATGGCAGACCATATCCGTACACTTACTTTTTCCATTGCCGATGGTGCAATTCCCGGTAATGACGGACGCGGTTATGTACTCCGCAGAATTCTTCGTCGTGCTGCGCGGTATTCACGAAATCTTGGATTCCGCGAACCAACTCTCTATAAATTAGTTCAAACGCTTGTAGATACAATGGGAGATGTGTTTCCCGAAATCGGACAACAACAGGGAATTATCGAGAGAATTATCCGTGCAGAAGAAGAGAGTTTCCTCCAAACATTAGATAGAGGGTTGGAACGTTTTGAGGAAATTGAAAGAAATATGCGTGAAAAATCTGAAAATGTCATTTCAGGTGAAGATGCCTTTTTGCTGTATGATACATTTGGATTTCCTGTGGATTTGACTGAACTGCTTGCACGCGAACGTGAACTTGGAGTGGATATTGGTCAGTTCACAGTCTTAATGAACCAACAAAAAGAACGTTCACGAGCAGCCCGTAAAGCACATATCCAAGAGGTTGAACTTCCAAGTATTGAGGAAAAAACAACATTCACAGGATGGGATGAACTTGAAACAGAATCGAAGGTTCTCTTTATCAAGGAAAATCAAATTGTTCTCGAAAGTTCCCCATTCTATGTGGAAATGGGCGGACAGCAAGCAGACTTAGGTGAGATTGTTTTAGGTGGGAATCGTTATGGAATTATCGACGTTCGCAAGTCAGGCAGTGCAATAATCCATTTTGCAGATTCCGATGTTGAGCCGCTTGTAGGTGATATGGCACTTGCTAAAGTGGATACCGAACGCCGTTGGGATATTCAGCGAAATCACTCTGTCACTCATATTCTGCATGAGGCATTGCGTCGTGTTCTTGGAACACACGTTCAGCAATCAGGTTCACTCGTAGCACCTGAACATTTACGTTTTGACTTCTCGCATTTTCAAAAACTGAGCAGTGATGATTTAAAACACATTGAGCAGATGGTGAATGAAAAAATCCGAGAGAGAATCCCTGTTGTAACTCTTGATTTGCCGATTGACCAAGCCCGTAAAATCCCGGGTGTGAAAATGTTCTTCGGTGATAAATACGGTGACCGTGTGCGTGTGGTAATCATCGACGAAAAGTTCTCGGCTGAATTCTGCGGTGGCACACATGTGAATAATTCGAGTGACATTGGATTATTTAAAATCCTTTCTGAAGGTGGAATTGCATCCGGTGTTAGGCGTATTGAAGCTGTTACGGGAACTGGAGTTGAAACGTATATACAATCATTACATCAAAAAATTACCGATGCTCATCATATAAGTGATGAACTTCATGACCGTATCAAGCAACTCGAAAAAGAACTATCAACCTTCAAAGTGCAAGGAATTTCAGGGGCTATTGAAGGCTTCGTGAATTCAGCAGTTAAAGTTGGAGATATTCGTGTAGTTGCTCAGAAAGTACCATCTGTTGATGGGGAGGAACTTAAATCATTAGGCGATAAATTACGTGAGAAATTGAACACAAACGGTGTGGGCTTACTCTCCAGTATTTCAAGTGATGGTAAAGTACAATTGGTATGTGTAGTGACCGACGATATGACAGGAAAATATCAGGCAGGAAAATTAGTAGGAGCTGTAGCTAAATTGCTTGGCGGCGGCGGTGGTGGTAAACCCCACCTTGCAACAGCAGCTGGTAAGGATGTAGAGAAAGTGGATGAGGCGCTCAATGCCTTTGTTGCAATGATTGTCGGTTGAGAAGATTATTCTATTATGAAACCTATGTGAACTATGTATCTATGTGTTTTAAAGAAAAGATTAAACACATAGGCACATTAGGTAACATAGAGAGCAGTAGTTAAATTTATTAAATGTTTGAAAATTAATAGTATTATATTTAAATTATCACAGGTAAGGAGTATAGATTATGTCGTATGAAGCAAGCGGAAAAATTCACGAAATTTTCCCGGAACAACAAGTAAGTGAGAAATTCCGCAAGAAGGAATTCGTATTGGAAGTTCAAGACGGAATGTATGCAAATTTTATTAAGTTCGAGCTATCGCAAGATAAATGCTCACTTTTGGACGGGTATAAAGTGGGACAGGGATTGAAAGTACATTTCAATCTATCAGGTAAGCCATTTACCAATAAAGAAGGCAAGACAATGTATTTCAACAATCTTCGTGCATGGAAAGTTGAATCTGAAGGTAGCTCTTCTTCATCTAATCATGATGATTACAGTGCTCCGATGAATACCTCGAAAAATGAGGATTTCGATGACGTGCCGTTTTAAGTAGGGACGGTAGTAAAATAAGAAAGCGGACATTGTGCTGATGGCATAATGTCCGCTTTTTTGTTTAAGTAGAAACCGAATGAGTATCAAGTTGGTTAGTAAAATTAGCTGAAATTTTTTCAGCTATTCTTTTAGCTTCGCTGAATTCATTAATTAACAAACTAATTACTTCAAGTAAAAAGCTCCTTGCTTCGTTAAATACAGTATTACTATCTGGTAGTTTTAAGATGCTATTTTTTAATCCTGAAAAATTCTCCATAGCTTCTATTAATGATGGTGACAATGATTTCATTACCTCTATAGCAACTTTCAAAACCTCAACATTTTGTGTGTCTATAAAATAGAGTGAGGTCATTTGCTCATATGCAAAAAGACCTGTAGAGTATAAGATAGCAAAAAGTTCAATTTCAGTTTCCAATCTTATCGAGCGTGTATTTAAACTCCTACCAAGTCCCCTTATACTTGCTTCTACTTGAGCATCTTTGCTATTTAAACCTTGGCTGATAAATGTTAAAAACTCTTTATGGTAGTCTTTTAGCGTTTGGGTAAGGTCTTGTATGATATTAGTAATATATTCCATACTTTTCTTTGATTCAGGAACACACTTAACACTTTCTGAAAGATCAAAGATAGTATCAGGTTCTATTTTCCCTCTATATAAATCGACTGCTAATCCAGTAACATTTTTATCTGAAAAAATCGCTCTAAGTTCTTGTTTTGAATTTTTATTAAATTCTTGAATGGTAGGTATTTCTACTTTCCACTGTTTGTTAGTTTTTATAAAATTGTTCTTGCAAATATGTTGCCAATATGTTTTATCACTTTCAGGCAAATGAATGATTAGAAGTATCGGGATAGATAGACTTAACCAATAATTATAATGAATGTGGGTAACATAATGGGTGATTTTATTTCCAATAACATCATAATTACCTGATTTAATTTGAAGGGCAATAAGTTTTCCTGTTGGGTTTCCTTCCACAGATTCCTCTACTATAGCATCTACTCCAACATCTACTATAGACTGCTCTCTGAAAATCCAGCAAAAATCTTTAATAACGATTCTTTCGGTTGTATTTACTCCTAAACGTTCTGTTGGGGTATATCTATTCATTGGGACAGTATAATTTAAGATTATTCTTTACTTTTGATTGAAAACAAACATACAAAAAAATAGTGATTTGCCACTTAATAGCAACAAAATTCAGATTAATTTGAGAACCTTTTAGAAATCAAAGTGTTTTTAATTTAGCATTTCACTGTACAATCTATTCTAACCTCAATGTAGTTACTTTATTTTTATTAATTTTGTAACCAACAATAGAACTATTCATTAAATAATTCTCACAATATTATATTACCCTATGCTAAAATACGTCCCCATCCTGCTCCTCGCAGTCGTCCTTATTTCCTGCGGCGATGATTCCGACCCTGTTAATACCCAAACCGACACTTTCATCCAACCAAAAGAAGGAAGCTTTTTCAACTATGATGAATATAATATAGATACGATTAAAAGTGAGCGTATTCCAACTAGTACGGATACCTCCACCGAAACTTTTGTTAAAACAGGAATGACATACATGGGTAAAACTAATGTATCAATGATTGTAACATCAAACAAATATGGTTTAGATACATCGTATTTTAACTATGAGTCTAATAATGATGTAAGTTATAATGCTACATTTGGAGATGAACCTGCAAAATGGTATACTGTCCCTCTCTTCAGTAAAACGACTACAACCAAAGTAGTTTGGGATACAACAAACCCAAACCCACAACAGGGGGAAGCAACTCATTCATCCGGTAATGTTACTATTTCTTATATTGGTAATGAAGCTATGATATATAAAGGTCAATCTGTAAATGTTCTCAAAATTAAACAGATTATTACTTTCATATACGTTTATCCAAATGAAACGGAAACCTATACAATAAATGCTTTTGCATATTATGCGCCTTCATTAGGTTATTTTCTAAAAAGAGAAATTCCGGTAATGACAAATGAAAATGGAGAAAAAGAGGATGGAAATGTGAGTAATCTTGTTAACCACCATCTACAGTAGGTAGATAAATAGTATAGCTGTAGATTAAATGAAAAGCGGGTTATACCCGCTTTTTTGTTGTTTGGATTTGTATTTTTAAAGAAAGCCTGTGTTCATGTGGGATATATAAATTAAAATTATACTGATTTCATTATTATTGCTAACTTTGTAAAAGTCAATTTGAAGATTGTTTACTAAGATAATTTTCAACTTAACTTCCATTTACGATTAGTTCATTCTACAGAATGAACTTTTAAAAAAATTAAATTTTTACCTCACTTTTCTAAAACTATGCTAAAACACATTGTAACGCTGCTTTTAATAACAATTCTAGCGTCTTGTTCAAATACTGTCGACACCGTAACAGAAACTACCATTCAACCAAAACTTAGCAGTACATTCATGTATGATGAATATAACATAGATACCACTAAAAGTGAACGCATACCCGGAACTACTGATACTTTAGTAAGTATTTTCGTACTTACCGGGCAGACTTTTAAGGGGAAAACAAATGTATCAACTGTTAAAAAAAAAACAAAAAAGGGAGCGAAATTATTTTACGATACATTATATGTTAATTATGAAGCAAATAATGACATCAGTCTTATAGACGCGTCAGGATTTACTGCAGCAAAATGGGCAACTATTCCGGTTGCAAGTAAATCTCCAATTTCTGTTGTTCTGAGTGATACCACTTATACAGATGATTTTACAGGAAAAGTCATTCACGGGACAATCAACTTGATCTCGTCATATATCGGTATGGAAACCATGACTGTTAATGAGAAGTCCTTTAAAGTTGTTAAAATAAAACAACTGCTTACTTTTAAAGAAGAAAGCACTAGTGAAACAAACACGGATATGGTAACCAATTACATGTATTTTGCACCATCCTTTGGTTATATGTTAAAGATGGAAACACCTGTCAGAACGTATCAAAGTGGGGAAAAAGAGGAAGGATCGGTCAGCACTATAATTGATTATCTTTTACGATAGATCATGCTTGTGTATCTTATTTACGGGCTTTAAGTTCTAACTCTTCAATTCTCTTTTGCGCAGATGCAAGTGCCTCCCTTGCAGTTTTCTTCTTATATACTGCATTCATAATCTCTTCTTCGAGAATACGCTCTGCATCGAGGAAAATAGGGGAGGAGGGTAAGGGGCGGGAGTTTTGAACTTGCCAAAAAAAGTTTTCATAGTTTTCATCAAGATTTTCTTTGAACTCTGGATTAAATATTTTCTTTGCTGCTGGGAAACCTGCATCAGAAACTTTTTTGCAGAAGGTCATTGCCTGTTTAGAGGTAGTAAGGAATTGAATTAACAACTCTGCTGCTTTTGGCTGTCTCGATTGACTCGATAGAGCCAAGCAATCTCCACCGAGAATATTGTATCCTATCGTTTCATGATTTTTTGTAGGAATTTCGTCAATAACTACAAATGAAGAATCTTTGTTGAGGTCTTTTGCTCTATCCAAAATCCATTGACCGGTAATCCATACAGCAACTTTATCTTGTAAAAACATCTCATCAAGTTTTCGTGATTGTTCCTGAATACCACCCTCACACATTTCAAGATAAAACTCCAAACCCTCAACAGCAGCAGTATCGAATGATTTGCTGAGGGGAACAATTGCAAACAGAGTACTCCCGGCACTCCAAATTACAGGTAATGTTTTTTTGAGAACATTATGTGGTTCAGATGCATTAATTCCCCAAAAATTTGAAACATTACAATGTTTCTTCATTTCACTAAGATCGTCCCATGTTAATTTTTCACGATCTTCGAGCCCAAGGAAAAAATCAATAGAAGGAATTGATTTCTTTGAAATCAACATAGCCCGCG
>CALMMI010000005.1 GCA_937868245.1 uncultured Ignavibacteria bacterium
TACAAAAGCAAATTTTTGAAAAATATTTTTTGAAAAATAGATTTCAGCAAATATGTATTTATATAGAAAAATGTATGTAATTATCTATCATCATTTCCCATTATATAGTCAACGATACATGAGAAAATCTTTCTGACTGCCGAGAGTGAGGGAAATAGAGCTGTGGTAATGGTAACGGTGGTGGAGTGATCCACTCTTTTCTTTTTGGGTTCCCTGCGCTCGGGTTTCCAAGCTTGCGTCTGCGGTCACCCTTTGCCGTCCGGGCAGCGTTTTCAGGGATACTTATTACCAGACCTTCAAGGTTTCCGAAAACCTTGAAGGTCTTTTTTTTAGAAAACGGTGAAACACTCAAGTGTATGAAATCCCGTAGGGATGCAATATCGGTAGAAAATGGAAGCCACAATTCCAAAAAATCCTGTAGGGATGCAATATCGGTAGGAAATGGAAGCCACATTTGAAGAAATCCCGTAGGGATGCAATATCGGTAGCAAAAGGATGCAAAAGACGGTGAATCCCGTAGGGATGACATATCGGTAAAGTAAAATCTAACAATAGAAACACAGACGCATAAAGAATATATCACTCCTGACGGAGCTTCTATCATTGTGGGTGGTATGGTGCTATTAGGATTATGCCCCTACCGGGGCAATGGAATAGGATTTAGTTGTTTTCAGCTCCCATAGGAGCGGCGTAGTAATAGAAAATATGCGCCCTCCCGAGTCTTCAAGCTCCAGAAGAGCGGCATAGTAATAGAAATAGGGCAAAGAAAAAATCTTCAAGCTCTTTCATGTGCGACATAGTTGGGCACTTAGTAGAGCTTCTATTTGTTTGGTTTATTTCATTTGTGAGATTGAGAGAAAGGGTTAATTTTGTGGGGAAATCTTTATTTATTTTAAAGTCATTATAACAATGAAAATACTATTAGAAAATATAAAAGGAAATTATTATTACCCAATTTATAAAGGAGCATTCAATTATGATGAAAAAATTCATCCACTTCATTATATTGAAAAAGCAATGGCAAACCTATGCGTTGAGAGAAGATCTTATCAGAAAGATTTAGAACTTTTGAAAATAGAATGGGATTCAGTAGATTCAATCACTTCTATAGAAATGCAACGAAATTACCATTCAAATAGAGTTGCAACTATAATTAATGATGAAATATGGAAAGATCCAATTATTGTTTATAGAGACCAAAAGAGTATTCTAGATGGAATGCATAGATATTGGGCAATTTATTAGCAAAATAACGGTTAACTTGATGCAATTAAAATAGATGCAATTGTAATCAACGCTGATAGTTTATCAGACAATATTAAAAATCAGTTGTGGAATAAAATCACGGAATTTAAAGGTGATACTAATAAGGCATTAGAGTATTTAGGAATAGAAATATTAGAAAATGGGGAAATTTTGGACATTCCTCCAATAACCGAGTTGAAATTTTGACAAAATACTTCGCTGGCTTGTATATTTGCTGACATCTAAAATAAATGTCAAGCCTCTGCGTCATAAAAACCCACACACAAAATCCAACATCCAATACAAATGAATCACAGCTATGCATGAATCAATAGAACAAACGCGCATCGGCGCAGAACTCCAAAACGCCCGCCAACAAAAGGGGCTACGGCAGGAAGACGTGGCTGCAAAATTGGGGATAGCCCGTACTACCTTGGTTGCCGTCGAAAAAGGGGAGCGCAAAGTAAAACCAAGTGAACTCATAGAGTTTGCCAAACTCTATCAAATATCTGTCAATGATTTGATGCGTCCCCGACCTGTCATAAAAGCTGTTTCAGTACAGTTTCGGGCAAACCGTGCCGTTTCTGATAAAGATTCAAACGATATTGAGCAAATGAAACGGGATTCTGAAATTCTTATTCGAGATTCAATGGAATTGGAGAATCTGACCGGAAATTCCTTAGTAAAACGGTATCCTGAGGAATATTCAGTCGGTAATATAAATAATGCAACTGTCGATATGATTGCCGAACGTATCGCCGGACTTGAACGCGCTCGCCTGGGGCTGGGGGATTCGCCTATAACCACTCTCCGCCAAATATTGGAGGAAGCTGTCGGCATCAGGGTGTTTTCTTTAAAAATGCCCTCGTCATTTAGTGGTGTGTATATGTTTATAAGTGAAACAGGCGATGCCTGTATTGTGCTTAATGCAAATCATCCACCCGAAAAACTGCTTGTAACTCTTGCTCATGAATACGGGCATTTCCTTACTACTCGCAAAGATTCAATCGTAGAAGATGTAAATTACAGCGGTGGGAAATCAGTAGAGGAAAAACTTGCCGAACGATT
>CALMMI010000006.1 GCA_937868245.1 uncultured Ignavibacteria bacterium
CACTATTGGTAATAAGCAAGTTTCAGAAGATGGAACTGTAAAGTATTTATTCAATTTACAGGATGGGAATGCGGTTGAATCCGTTCTTATTCCAAGTGAAATGCTTGTTGAGGACGGCTCACCCAAACGATTAACAATATGCGTATCAACACAAGTAGGGTGCGCTCTCGGATGTAAATTTTGTGCAACAGCATCACTCAAACCAAAACGGAATCTGACTGTAGCCGAGATAGTTGACCAGTTTATGACGGTGCAAGCAAATTCGGAGCAGGCAATAACCAATCTGGTGTTTATGGGAATGGGTGAGCCGATGCTTAATTATGATAATGTTATGTCGGCTGTGGATTTTTTAACATCAAAAGATTCTAATCTTCTAACACCACGACATATTACAATATCCACAGCGGGTATTATACCCGGCATTATGCGTATGGCAGACGAAAACCGTCCTATCAAACTTGCAATTTCCCTTCATGCTACAACCAATGAGAATAGAATGAAGTTAATGCCTATTTCAAAGAAATACCCGTTGAAGGAAATAGGCAATGCAGTTGAATATTATTACAGAAAAACACGTAAGCCTATAACGTATGAGTATATTCTACTTGAGGGTATCAACGATTCCGATCTGGATGTTCAACGTCTTGCTAAAATTTGCAGACGAGTACCATCTAAAGTAAACGTAATACCATTCCATGCAATTGATTTTACTAATCCTGATGGATTCGCCGCTGAGTTAAAACCTACCCAATTACATGATTTTCAGCGTTTTATTGCCAAACTGCGAATGAACGATGTTACCGTAATGATCCGCTCATCAAGTGGTGAAGATATCGATGCCGCTTGCGGACAATTAGCTTTTTCCAAACAAACGAAACCATAATAAAAATGAGTGTAACCATGAAGAGATTTGTTCTTGCATGTACATTGGTAGTTTTTGGATTAATGACAACTATTCACGCTTATGCCGAAGAGCCGATAACCGTATTCAAAGGTGAAAAAATTGTGGATAACAAACCGTATTATCTCCGTTTGACAAACGGGAATATCCTGACCGGCGAAATTGTTGAAATTTTCATCGACGAAAAAGACGGTGAAGCAGTTAAGATTAAAACCGTAATCGGTACTGCAACAGTATATGCAAAACAAATAGCCGCTTTCCGTTTAGTGGAGGAATCGTACAGGCAAACTCACCGTGTTTTTCTGATGCCGACTGCTGAACCAATTGGGAATAATCATTTTATTGGGGCATTTGAAGGGGTGTTTCTGTATGCCGGTGTTGGTTGGGAGTGGCTGTCGGTAACTGCCGGAAGAACATTCGTACCTACAATATCCGGCAGTGAACAGTTTTCCCTTATGACGGCAAAAGCAACTGTCTATCATGCTGATAATGAGAACATGCCGGGGGGAATGTCGATTGCAGTTGGGGGAAGTTTGGCATTTCTGAATGCGAAGAACCAAATTCAAAATATATTTGCCAATGCTACTTTCACTTTAACACGGACAAGATTAACCGGTTTGCTTTTTTACAAAGCGGGTAATGAAAGTTTTTTTACTGCAACCGCAGGTACTATCGGAGCAGCGAATGTAAAGTACAATAACGGTGCATTCGGGATAGGCTTGGGTTTGGATACAAAATTATCGGAATGGAATGATCTGCATTTTATTGCTGAAGGGTGGAATAATGATATAGAACTTCCGTTTAATTCTGCGGCGTTACTTGGTATTCGAATAGGGAACACTGCACTTTCTGCTGATTTTGGAGTTATAGCTTTTACTGCGCCGGCAGTTGTCCCGTTCATCAGTTTTTCTTGGACACCGTTTTAAATAATTTTAATGAAGAGTCTTAGATTTCAGAAAAAATTTGGCTAATTCTCCAAAAGAACGTATTTTTGTGTTCTCTGAAAGTAAAATAAGGTCAGGTAGCTCAGTCGGTAGAGCAGAGGACTGAAAATCCTCGTGTCGGGGGTTCAATTCCCTCCCTGACCACAAAGCCCCGTTATCGGGGCTTTTTTTATTTTATCTAATTAACGCTGATAAGTTATTAAAAATAAAGACTTAGAGTGAAGAGAGTGTAAAAAGAAGTAAAGAGTAGTTAAAAGAAAACAAAATATTTTGTTCCCCTCTACCGTCCCCACCTAAAAGTACCTCATTTTTTAACCTGATTCATTGGAGAAAGTATGAAGTTTTCCTTCTTCTTGAAAGATACCAAAAAACAAGATTCTTTAATTTATCTTGTTGCACGTATAGGGAATGACCGAGTAAAAGTTTCTACAGGAATTACCGTAACCACCAAATCATGGAACGCCGAAAATGCCCGGGTTAAGAAAAATCATGCAGGTCAGGAGCTTAATAACCGTCTTGATAAAATTGAATTTTCTGCAAAAGAGATTTTCAATCATGCGAGAATGCTCGGAATAACTGATCCCAAAGATTTATTTACATTTGTTAAAAACAAAATTGTTGATAGTGGACTGCTTGATAGACGCAGCATGGATACTTCATCTATTCTTTCTGCATTTAGTGAATTCCTAAAGCAATTAGAACTGGGTACACGTCCAGTCAGACGGAAATCTATATCCTCGGTCTCTCATAGTTATGTACAGTTATTTATAACATTACAAAACGCTCTCAAAGAAATATTACCAGACAAAGCCCCTTTTCCTTACTTGCAGTCCAAAGAGTTTGCTACTCGTTTTATAACTTATCGTTCTGACCACTGGAGTGATAGTTCAGCAGGGAAGTATATTGTTTCTTTGCGTAGATTTATGTTATGGGCGCGAGATGCCCATATATATACTTTTGTAGAGTTTCCAGAGTGCCTAACTGTTCCTGAATCCCGTGAAACAACTCTTTTTGCTCTTACAGAAGATGAATTACTATCAATTGAAAATTTAGATTTAACTGACCGTCCGGCACTTAGTAAAGTACGTGATTTATTCCTACTCTCTTGTTACACAGGATTAAGATATAGTGATGTTTCTCGACTTTCAAAAGAGCATATTGGAGCAAGTGAAATTAGAATTTCATCACAGAAGACTAGAGATAATACTCGTTGTCCAGTTACGCCTCGATTAAGAAAAGTTCTTGAACGATATGCCCCTGACTATCAATTTCACAAAATATCTTCTCAACGAGCTAATGAGCATCTAAAAATAATTGCAGAACGTGCCGGAGTAGGCGACACTTTAGAAATAGTGACTTTCAAGAACGGACGTAAGATAATAGAATCTCGACCAAAACATGAACTGATTGCTTGGCATTGCAGTCGTAGAACATTTATTACATTATCATTAGTCAAGGGTGCGCAACCAGCAGCTGTACAAGCAGTCTCAGGACATAAGAAAGATTCTAAATCATTTAATAGATATGTACTTTTTGCAGAGAGTCAAGTTGATGAACAATTAAATTCTGTGTGGGTGTAGATACTTACAGAGTTAAATATATAAAATGATCAATAAAGCAATACTGTTTGTTAGAAGTGTTAAGTAGCCTTGGTAGAGGTAGATTTTTGACTCTATCAAGGCTTTTTATTTGTTATACCGTATACATTAAAAAAAATATTTGGCTATCAATGTTCATTACCGTAGTTTCGGAAAAAAGAAATGTAAAATACAATGGAAACAAAAGAGCTAAACAGAACAAAAACAACATAATCTATTAAATAGATCAGTCTTTAACTAAATTCCACATTAAAACTTGGCGGTTTACAAAAATGAATTTAGTGCAAGGTGCGGTTTCCGAACGGAGGGCGTGTTCTTTGCACATTCATTTTTGGGTATGCCAAGTACCTTATGTGGGATGTGCG
>CALMMI010000007.1 GCA_937868245.1 uncultured Ignavibacteria bacterium
CTTGAATATTGTGATTAAGAAGCGAAACGCTTGTAACAACCCATTTAATTTGTTTATAATTAATATATGGGATACACAACTACCATGAAATGCAAAAAAAGTCATGCACACTTACAACACATAACTCAAATAAAAATAGCTAATATTCTGGTACTTTCCAAATATCAGGAAAGTACTAATCATTCAATCCTTTGCCATCGAGAATCTGGGCAATATGTTTTTCAATTCTTGATTCTCGGGTTTTGGATTGTTTGGGTGCAGAAAAGTAAAAATTGTATGCCCGCTGCCTTCCAGGAGTTAATGCTTTAAAAGCTTTTTTCAATGCGGGATTTTCTTCAAATTTATCGTGAAGTTCTTGTGGAAACTGGATTTCTGTATTCATATTATCACGTACCTGTACGTCCGATTTATCAACTTCAATTGCCTGGTTGATATACTTTTTTAATATAGATTCCATCCGGGTTATTTCACTAACATCCTTAAAGCGAATCTGGCGTCCTACCTTTGTATTCTCTCCTGTTTTAACAAGAACTCCATCAGGGTCTTGAAGCAAATAACCTTTGAAGAATAAAAGAGCAAAGTACTCTTTAAATGGTTGTATTATAACCAAATTACTTTTCTGATACGAATAACAGGGCTTACCCCATTTGAATTCTTCGGTCAGTCCGCAGTTAAGAAGAATTGCTCTTAGACTCTCAATTTCCTGTTGCCATTTCTTGGCTTTGCTTATATATGTATCTACTTCAGGATTCATTGTTTATGCTTGTGTTGTAACAGAAATCATCTTTCTATTGTCCGGTCTGAAATACCATGATAGTACAGTCAGAACTAATAGCAATAGCGAAGGAAAAAATTCAACAAGTGGGCTTCCCACCGCTATGTGCGAAAATATTGCTCCAGACATTGCAAAGAAGAAACCGGCATACGCCCATTCCTTTACTAAAGGAAATTTTGGAATAAGTATTGCAATCACACCTAACAGCTTCCAAACTCCAAGTATGGTCAGAAAATATACAGGATAGCCAAGCAGTGTAATGCCATATACCCCCGGTGGTGCTACTGCACCTTCGGATTGTACCCTTAGTAACTGCACTATTCCTGTGGACACCATCCCTAATGCAAGCCAGAGAGTGGAAATCCAATAGATAACTTTATTTTTCTTTGTCATAATTGTTTATCTTAATTTGTTTACGATGCTTTGCAATCGGTTATGTGCCATGTTGATGCCTTGTGCAAAAGGAAGTTGTAGCATCTGATCTCTCAGTTCGACTGATTTAAATACAGTATGAATTTTGAGCCTGCTTGTGTCCTCAGTGAGTTTTTCAAATTCTAAAAACTCTAGCTGCACAGCAAAGGGCGAGTTCTCCATTTCAAATGTCCGTGTTATTTTACGATTAGGGATAAACTCATGAATTGTTCCATTGAATCCATATTTGTTTCCTCGAGGATCGGTTGTTTCAAACTGGTAGCAGCCATGCTTCTTATTTTCGATCTTCAGCACTTTTGTTCCCATCCATTGTTCAATAATTTCCGGATCTACATAAGCTTTAAAAAGTAATTCCAACGGCAAATCAAATTCCCTTGTAATCTCTAATTCCTGTTTGCCGTCTTCTGCTTTGATTTTTGTTTTTCGTTCCATAGTTCTTTATGTATTTGATTTATAATTTTTCATTATGGCTTCTAACGTATTGAACCTATCATCCCATAATTTTCTAAATTGTTCTATAAAGTCTGTAATTTCATTCATTTTTTGAGGTTCTACATGATAGTAAATCTCCCTGCCGTTTTGTTCCTGGGTAAGTAATTGGCACTCGGTAAGTATTTGCAAGTGCTTTGATATGGTTGGTCTTGCAGTGTCGAAGTTGGAAGCAATTGCTCCTGCCGTCATAGATTGAGATGCTACAAGCAGGAGTATAGCCCTTCTTGTAGGGTCGGCAATAGCTTGGAAAATGTCTCTTCTTAGTTTCATGGTTACGTCAAAAATTACATAGTGTAGTTATTTGACTACAAATATAAGTGTAGCTATTTAACTACGCAAATTATTTTTTGAAAAAAAATTGAACTGAAAAGGTGGTAATGAGATTCACTGAGGATAGGGAAGGTACTGGTATTTAAAAGCAGAAGACCTTGAAGTTTTAACAATCTTCAAGGTCTCATGCAAGAATAAATCAAGGTATAGGTTTACTTACAAAACCGTTGGTTCTGTTTATTGTTACGAAAGCTCAATAATCCGCTCGCACAATTCACCAAACTCAATCCCAGCTGCTGCAGCTGCCATAGGAACTAAACTGGTTGCAGAAAAACCGGGAATCGTATTTACTTCCAAACAGAACGGAACATTATCCTCATCCAATCTAAAATCTACGCGGCTATATGCAGTACAACCTAATATTTTATGAGCTGTGATAGCAAGATTGGAAACAAATTCTGCAACGTCTTCGGGTATATCCGCCGGACATATATAATTTGTTTTACCTTTGGTGTATTTATGCTCGTAATCATAGAATCCTCCTTCGGGTACAATTTCAATAACCGGCAATGCCTCATCACCCAACACCGCAACCGTTAACTCTCTTCCCTCGATAAACTGCTCTACAAGTACACTCTTACTGAATTGTCCAGCATACAATACAGCCTGGTGGAATGCTTCAAGGTCATTTTGAACAATGGTAAGGCCTACCGTGGAACCCTGGTCATTTGGCTTTATAACAATATGTCCGCGCAAATCCTCCATTGTCTCTTTCAATAGTGCAAGATTGTCATAGTCATTAGGGTGGATTAGTGTCCAGGCAGGTGTTTGAATCCCTGCTGCCGAGAACATTACTTTAGAAGCATTTTTATCCATTGCGAGTGCACTTGCAAGTACTTTACTGCCTGTATAGGGGACACCCCGTGCCTCTAAAAGAGCTTGCATAATCCCGTCCTCGCCATTATTACCGTGCAGAACGGTAAATACAATGTCAACTTTATCAAAAGCCATACTGTTCATACTGTTGATAAGTTCACGCTTGCTAACGGATAATGCAGCATCGCTCACTTTTTCGGAAGCGGATACATTTAAAATATGTTCAGTAACGAGTGCATCTGCACCTCGGGAAGGATCAATCAATACTACAGAATGTCCACGCTCAATAAGAGCATTAGCAACAGCTTTTCCACCGACAATTGACACATTTCTTTCAGGAGAGATTCCGCCAAGTAATACCGCAATATTCATTTTTTACCTTATTACATATTAATTTCAAAAATAATGTATTCAAAATTCGGGAATTGAAAACACTCTACAAAGGAATTTCATGT
>CALMMI010000008.1 GCA_937868245.1 uncultured Ignavibacteria bacterium
AAGCATGAGTATTTTAATCCTATGGTATTATATTGCTGACAGCTTTGCAACAGTTGGGAACTCGGATAACTTACGATTAAATAGTGAATATAAGGATCAACTGAAAAACACTTTCAATCAATACCGATAAGTCAATTGCGCTGATATTTGGAGCGGAGAAAACTTGTAATCAACAAACGACCCTGCGGCTGCGTAGTTTGAACGTGTTTGTGAATATGTACTGTACCGTCCGGCAAAATCCAAACGGGCATTGGGAGCAACATAAATACCGCACCCTGCACCGAAATATTGATTAGAACCATCAATTGCCGTATTTGCGTACGGAGAGGATACTCCTGTGTAACTTGCCCTTACAATAACAGGAGTATTTGGGAGTTCAAATTCAGCTCCCAACCCATAGGTGACAGAACCGGTTAGTGTACGTAAAATATCGTTGTTCATGCTAATAATTTCAAGTTGAGCATTCGAGAACTGGAGTTGTGACATATCGTTGTATTCTGCAGCCGTACTTACGGTAAAACCTCCCGTGTGGTACGAAAATCCAAATCCAAAGATAAACGGTGTAATTATATCGTAACTGTTTTGATAATCATACGAATTGGCATTACCCGGGTATTTTGGAACACCGACAAAACCATTGTCGAATTTAGCAGTAATAGAACTTGACGAAACCTCGGAAATATGGTAAAATGTTGGTGTCTTGATAGTTACACCAAATCGAAAAGCATCGCTAAAGCGACCCTGCAACCCGATTGTTCCATTTACACCCGAAAACTCTTGATCAAGATACTCGTTTAAAGCTAAACTTGTAAAGTCGGACGTAGAGAAATTTACACTATCCCAAACGGTATATACATTGTTTTTATCAGACTCATCATATTTCCGTGCATAATGGTATGTACCCCATTTCCGGGCAAGAGTTAATCCTACTGCGAAAGACTCTGATAGACTTAACGAGCCACCCACAGAGAAATTATGAATACCACCTCGTTCAGTGATAAACCCTGCCTGTTGCACATTCCCGTTTATAGGAGTATGTAGAGTCCCATTTGCAGCTTTATCGGCAAGAGATGCTTGGTATGCAAGGTTCTGCTCTAAATCGCTTGTTTCATTAATCAAACTCTGAACGATTGATGAATTGGGGTTAAAACCTTCAAATTGGAAGGTATTATCATAGCTATGTTCAAAATTATATCCGATTGCTATAGCAGCTATTCCAATCTTGGTTTTAAAGGGAAAAGCCATTCCAAGATGACTCAGCGATACAAAACTTGAGCCGATTGAAGAGCTGTTACCCATGAAATCAGAAGTTGCCGAAGTTCTTAATAACTCAAGTCCTATCGAAAATTCGTTTTTCGGCAGCAACGAAAGCCCAGCCGGATTGTAATAAAGTGCTGAATAGTCATCTGCTATTCCTGAATAGGAAATTCCCAATCCCGCTGCTCGTGAGCTTATCGGTTCATTGGAATTTGCCATACGGACTGCGTCTTCTACAAACTGTGCTTTTGCTGAAATGCAGCTAAAAACAATCAAAATCGAATATAAAACTGTTTTTCTCATGGTCTTCTCCCTGAACGTGGAGAACTTGATGATGACGAAGAAGAGCTGCTGCTCTGCGACGAAAATGAACCGCCTCTGGGCGATGAAGACGATGAACTGCCTTGTGAAGGAGATGAAGAATATCCCCGGGAAACCGGAGAGAAATTTCTTGATTGAGATGGAGTTACCGTTTTCATCCCGCGTTGAGAAGACTCGTACATACTTGCCCGTGGGCGCTCGTTCCTTACAGGAGCTTGTTCCCGGGGTTTTGAATCTGTGTTTTCTTTGCGGGCTGGAGTTTCAGTTCGTGGTGTAGGTTTTGTATCCGTATTTTCTCTTCGAGCAGGTGTTTCTGAACGTGGAGTAGGTGATACATCGCTCCGCTCTCT
Source organism: uncultured Ignavibacteria bacterium (assembly GCA_937868245.1). Taxonomy (GTDB): domain Bacteria; phylum Bacteroidota; class Ignavibacteria; order Kapaibacteriales; family UBA961; genus JADJXV01. Next base: position 1,929 of record CALMMI010000008.1, read on the forward strand.
CCTGACAGGTGTTTCATTGCGGGGAAGAGTGCTTGTACCGCTACGGGGAGAATTTCCCTGTTGTGAGCTTGCTGGAGTATCTCTTGACCTCTCATTACGGACGGAAGGAGAAGATGATGAACGATCACGAACAGAATTTGATGAATTTGAAGCAGGGTTCTGCGATGATTGCCCACGTTCATTACGAACAGATGGTGTCGATTTTACATTGGTTGTTGAATTTACAGAATTTCTTCCTCCGCTGGTTGAAGGCACAACTCCCGTACCTGTTCCCCATCTGCGGACAGTATTGGGCTTACCATTGTACGATCCTCCTGAATGATAGGAATAGATTGGGTAATGATGCCAAGGTCTCCAATAGGTATGGTACCCGCCGCCATAAAATGGACGGTAATACCCGAAACTCACTCCGTAGCAT
>CALMMI010000009.1 GCA_937868245.1 uncultured Ignavibacteria bacterium
AGTATCTTGAATACGGTATGTTGAATTAGGATCTGTGAAATCAAACCTCACACCTGGATTGATAATAATTCCCTTATAGCTTATTTGATCTTGCAAGTAAATTGCACCTGATATAGGATTTTTAGACTGTTCTGTAATTCTTTTGGCAGTTTCATTATCAGCATAAGGATTCTTAAAATCTTCAGAATAAACATCATAAAAACCGCTACTTTGCCAAGGTAAGCTATTTTGGAAACGATTTAGAGAGAATGTTCTTAACTCAAATCCAGCTTTAATATTGTGCTTCAATAAATCTGAAGAATTAATGATAGTATTGAAATTACCATCAAACTGCAAGAAATTTGAGCTTCTTAAATCGTACTGACGTTCATTACCGTGCAAGTTAAAAGTACCTACAAACCCATAAGCATTTTTTGTACTTAGATTATCGGCAGCACCTTCGTAATAACCTGTTATATGGTTTCTTTGTTGAAAAGCCCGGCTCTTATAATAACCATCAGCTGAGTAAGTTTCCTTCGTTGAATTTAAAGGTTGGAATACATCCAGAACCCTGTCACTTCCGGGAGCAAAGCGATTCGGATCTGTTGGATCGGCAAACTGGGAAAATTCATCTGAAGGTTTATACGTTTCAATTCCACCTAACAAGCCTGGATTGGTAAAACTGCTTCTTTTTGAAACATCAGTTTTATTGATATTTGTAGATACTCTAAATTCATAAAATGTACTGGGACCAAGTACGTGATTAATCGAAACAAAAAGATTGCTTACGATATTATTAACGACTGCAGGTTTAGCTTGTGATTCCGGAATAAAATTTGTATCCCCAAAAGTTTTACCATTAGCATCTGTACGAATATTAGTAACTCCGAACTCATTTGCATACAGCCATGCCCACTGTCCACGCTCACGGGCTGATATTCCATATTGACCACCAACACTTAAACTGATATCACTAAAAGAAAATTTAAGACGACCGGTAACATTCTGTACCCAAGTTTGGTTAAATGGAAGTCTTCCTAAATTATTTCCTAAAGGGTCAATAACACTTAAATATTCATTTTGATTTGCAAATTGTTCATGTGCATATTTACCTGTTACAAAGAAAGTAGAATTTTCTAAAAGTGGTATAGGTCCACCGGCTCCAAATTCATACGTATTTTGATCTTTACCCATGTATTCGATACCGTTACCACCTTTTCCATTTAACGAAGGAGCATCTGATCTCCAACGTGCAAAACCTTCGTACCTGTCTGTTCTTCCGCTTTTTACAACAGTATTTACAATACCACCAAGTGCATTACCATACTCTGCTGAGTAACTTCCAGTCAACACCTGAACTTCTTCAACTGCAAAACTACTTACAGTTGGACTATATGTTGCTCCACCATTTCCGAATGATCCGGTAAACTGGTCACCGACATCTAAACCGTCCACACGAATCTGTGTTTCTTCAGCTCTACTACCACGTACTTCAAATCCTTGTCCGGTAGATTGAACACCGGCAGTAAGGGCTACAACGCCTTGTACTGTTTCACGTGCAATTTTTGTATTATCCTCACCATTCGAAGTACGGTTGCTACCTACTTTATCTTTATTTACAAGTTTTTTTTCTGACTCAACAGTTACAACAACTTCTTTAGTTTGAACAACTGATTCTACCATTTTAATGGTAATTTCTGTAGTTTGATCCGCAGAAATTCTAACAGATGTTACATAATCCTTATAATTTACAGCCTTTACCAATATTTCATATGTACCTGAATTAATATTGGAAATACTAAAGGTTCCATTGAGCTTAGCGTTACCGCCACGTGTAGTACCTTTTACACGAATAGAAGCACCACCCACCGGTTTCCCTTTATCATCTACCACCTTACCCGATAAAATACCCGTGATACCCGCAGATGCGACTATCGGCATCGTTATCATCATGATAACCAGAAGAAGTAGATTACGTTTCATACCGTTCTCCCTAAAAAATGTATTAAAATAATTAGTATTCGTTATTTTCTAAAGTTTACCGGACTATCAAATTGACTTGTAAACACATGTTTAGCACATCACAACAAATAGGAGTACTTGTTGATAATTTATAATCCTTAACAAATCATGCAGTTAAAACCATCAGGCGTGCGAACTTTTAAGATTGGAGTCAGAAAACACAGGACAGCCGCTAGTTTCGGCTTACGACTGTCCTATATTTGTGAAGATTGTTATTTTACGATTGTTATCATCTTTGTAACTTTACGACCATTGATTTCGAGAGTAGCATAGTATGCACCCGAAGCAAGATTTTGAGCATCGAAATTAACACTCTGAGTTGTACCTGCTGTAAGTAAACCGTTGTAAAGTGTTGCTACATTCATACCAAGTGCATTTGTAATTGTAACTGTAGCATTACCTGTTTGAGGAGCAGTAAATGCAAACGCAGTAACTCCGCTCGTGGGGTTTGGTTGTGATGTTAGAGCAAGACCATCGTTAGATGCTGCTTCTTCTTCTACACCTACAGGAGGGATAGTATTCAAACTGGTTGTTGGGAATGGATAGATGTATATTTCAGTCTGCTCAGTTGGAAGTTCAGTATTTGTAACACGATCACCAGGTGTTGCGTCAGCTGAATATCCGATATACATTCTTCCGTTCATTACCTTGTTACATAAAGTTCCAAAAAGGCAATCTACACCTTCAGGAGTAATATCTTTTGGTTCTGACCAATTAGGATTTGCATCTCCCTTGAGTCTGTGTGTAACATAAATATGTCCCAACAAACCTTGTACATCTACGTCAGCGATACCATCTCTACCCGTTGTCGGCGCAGTGGTAGTAGTATCAATTCCAACTGTTTTTGTATCTGCGTTTTTGATTGATGTAAAGCATAGATATAAAAACAGTGGTAGTAGTATCAATTCCAACTGTTTTTGTATCTGCGTTTTTGATTGATGT
>CALMMI010000010.1 GCA_937868245.1 uncultured Ignavibacteria bacterium
GACAGATTTATTCTTAGATCAGAAGTTTGAAAACGACAGGAATTTAGTAACCCTTCATTTCCGAAATTTTAAATTGGTTGTACCCCAGTCTATATCCGGCGGTACACGTTTGGCAATGCTTTTGCAGGAATTGGTATGGAACGGTATTTATCACGCAGATGGAAATTTCGACAATTTAAAAGTTCCGTTTCGTGCTGTGGCAACTGATTTGGCAAAAGGACGTTCGATTGCACTCCGTAAAGGGGATTTGGTAAATGCAATGAGAGCAAGTGCAACTGTCCCGCTACGTTATACACCCATACGCATAGATTCGATGGTTCTTGTTGACGGCGGTATCATGTCGAATATTCCGATTGAAACCGCAGCTGCCGAATTTCATCCCACGGTTATTATCTCTATTAATACTACATCCCCACTTCTGCCTCCTGAAGAACTGGATACTCCCTGGAATGTTGCCGATCAAGTTGTAACAAGCATGATGAATATGCAGAATGCCCGTTTCGGGAATACTATATCCGGAATACCCGTTGTTTCTATTACACCTGATCTCGGTACTTGGAAAAACACAGATTTTTCGGATGTTAAGAAGTTAATTTCCATAGGGGAAAATGCCGGAGCGGAGGCACAAAACCAAATAAAGAAATTACTGGTTCAGCAGGAAGATTCTCTCCTTGCTGTTCGATATACTACCCCGTACTTTCCGCCGGATATGCGAACTGTACGCCTTGATATAAACGGGTATTCAAATCCGGCGCTTCTTGCCGACGTTTCAATCAACAGCACACTCGTTCCACAATCACAAACTGAAACACCTGTATCAGCACTTCAGAAAATCCGGGATGTAATTGCAAAAGAAAATTATGAACGGTCGGAGATAACGTTGAGCGACGGAGTAGTAAGAATCAAAGGTGTACACTATCCGCCGGTTCGGAAATTAAGCATGTCGGTAGATTCGTTTGTCAATTCAACTGTTGTGAATCCAATTGTTCCTCCACTCGTTTATTCCCCAAAAGAACTCAGGTCGTTTACGGAAAACGTAATGCGTAATTTCCGTCATTCAGGGTATTCTTTTGCAAGGATGGATACGATAGAGTATGATAAAAAAAATGGTGAACTGCGGGGAAGTATTAATCAAGGAACAATGCGATATGTTTATCTGCATGGGAATGAAACTGTCCCGACAGTTGTTATTACACGCGAGTTCGAATCGCTTCAGTTGATGCCGTTGCAGAGTGGGAAGTTACTTCAGACTTGGGAAAATCTTTGGAATTCAAACTATTTCTCTTCACTGGAATTTATTCCGAGATATGTAGATAGCGGGGCAGTTGATTTACTGGTAGATATTAAAGAGCAACCTAACCAAATGCTGAGAATAGGAGTCAGAATTGATAATGAACGTAACACACAAGTGGGACTTGATATGATTCAAGAGCATCCATTCGGTACGGATTTTAGATTCTCCGGTAGGATTATCGGCTCTACCCGCCTTCAATCGATTTCTCTTGGTGTTGATGCTGCCCGTTTGTTTGATTCTTTTTGGTCTGCGGATGTTCGAGGGTTTAGCAGTACTACAAATATGTATAATTATGGTAGGCGTACCGGTCTGCCAATAAATGAATTTGAATATTTACGTGCGGGGGATTGGGTACTCCAGCGGAATGGAATACAAGCTTTGTTTGGAAGGCAAATTGAGCGTAAAGGTAAATTCTATACACAGCTTCGGTACGAATATCAGCGGTTTTTTATGTCGGATGATACTCTTCCACATCCAAAGTTCGTTCCGCTTACTTCATTGAAGTTTGCAACCCGTTTCGATACTCAGGACAGGGCTAACCTTCCAACGGATGGCAGGGTATTGGAGATGTCGATTGAATCCACAATTCTCAATCCCCCAAATGCAGTAAGTTTCTCGAAAGTAGAATTTCTCTACAAGGGTACAATCAGTTTTGGCAGCCATTCATTTACACCGTCGCTTCATTTTGGATTCGGTGATAAAACAATGCCCTTAACAGAACAATTCTCTATCGGTGGCGAGGATAGTTTCTATGGGAAACGAGAAGATGAGGAACGGGGGCAGCAAGTTGCACTAGGTTCGTTTGAATACAGGGTGCAATCACCGGTTCGTTTGTTTTTTGACACCTATATTGCTGCCCGTTATGATATTGGGTCTGTATGGGAGAACTTTTCTACGATTAAATTTTCGGGTCTTAAACATGGCTTAGGACTTTCCCTTACATTGGATACACCACTTGGCTTAGCAAAAATATCCATAG
>CALMMI010000011.1 GCA_937868245.1 uncultured Ignavibacteria bacterium
CTTTCAACGATTCAGTTTCAGTTGAAAACGTAACCGGCAATTTTTCATGAGGAGGAATATTGGAATTACTTCGCAGGCGACGTACTTCTTCCACTATTTCTTGCAAAAGTTCGAACTGCTGTTCAATTTCCGGTTGAATAGACGAAAGATTGCATTCAGGGGCATTCGCAATCGAAATACTTGCATTTTCATCTCGGTTTGCAATCGAAAGCCACAATTCTTCGGTAATAAAAGGCATAACAGGATGCAATAAGCGCAAAATGCCGTCGAATATACCGAGGGCAAAATTAGAAAGCCCCTGACGGTACGCAGGCTCTTCCCTGGCAGCAAACTGCACCTTCATAATCTCTACATACCAATCGCAGAAATCGCGCCAAATAAAATCGTAAAGGATTTTTGAATATTCGGTCACTTTATGATTATCTAAAGCATCTGAAATGGATTGAACAGTAGAATGAAATCTCGACATTATCCATTTGTCCGCTGTAGAGTATTCTTTCTCCGAAAGTATAATATCCGATTCCCCTGCTTCTTCCTGCTTCATCAAAATAAAGCGTCCGGCATTCCATATTTTATTAGCAAAATTCCTTCCTATTTCCATCGAAGGAACATCCTGTGTAAGCTCATTAACATCTAATCGTATATCCATTCCCATTGGCGACAGGTAAATCATCGTAAATCGGACTGCGTCAGCACCATATTTTGCTATTATATCAACGGGATCGGGTGAATTGCCCAAAGACTTGGACATTTTCCTACCCTTAATATCACGAACGATACTTGTAAAATACACATCTTTGAACGGAATTTGCCCTTTAAATTTCAGACTTGCCATAATCATTCGCGCCACCCAAAAGAAGATAATCTCAGGTGCGGTTACAAGCAGATTCGTTGGCATGAAATAGGACATTTCTTCTGTTTCTTCTGTCTTCCCGTCTGCAAGCCAGTTCATCGTTGTCATGGGCCACAGCCACGATGAAAACCATGTATCAAGCACATCTTCATCCTGACGGAGTTGAATATCCGAAGATAATCCTAGTTTTACACGGGCTTCTTCTTCCGAATGAGCTGCTGTAAAGCTGCCATCCGGAGAATAATATACAGGGATACGGTGTCCCCACCACAATTGGCGGGAAATACACCAGTCTCTTATTCCGGTCATCCAATGTTCATAAGTTTTTACCCAATGGTTCGGGTAAAAAGAAATTTCCCCGTTCATTACGGCTGCAAGAGCAGGCTCGGCAAGCGGTTTCATTTTTACGAACCATTGATCGCTTAAATATGGCTCAACTGCTTCACCACCTCGCTCCGAGAACCCCACATTGTGTGTATAATCTTCAATTTTTTCTATTAGCTCAAGTTCCTTAAGCCGCTCAACTACTTTCTTTCTGGCTACAAATCTATCCAAACCTGCAAATTCTCCTGCAAGTTCATTAAGTGTTGCATCAGGATTAATTGCATTCGGCTGAGCCAGATTATGACGAAGCCCTACTTCAAAGTCATTAGGGTCGTGTGCTGGTGTGATTTTTACTACACCTGTTCCAAAAGCTGGATCTGCATAATCGTCTGTAATGATAGGAACAAGTCGTCCTACTATCGGAACAACAACGTTTTTCCCAACAAGTTTTGAATATCGCTCATCGTTCGGATTTACGGCTACTGCTACATCCCCGAAAATTGTTTCAGGTCTTACTGTTGATACGGTTAGATACTCATTTGTACCTTCGATATAATATCGCAAAGTAAATAGATGCTCTTTCACTTCACGAAACAATACTTCCTCATCCGATAATGCAGATTGAGCGAGCGGCGACCAATTGATAATACGTTTACCGCGATAAATCAACCCTTCGTCAAATAATCGTATAAACACCTCCCGTACTGCATTGGAAGCAGATTCATCCATTGTAAACAGCGTACGCGACCAATCAGCAGAAATGCCGAGAGTACGGAGTTGTTGAAGAATTATACCGCCGTACTTTTCTTTCCAGTCCCACACTTTAGAAGTGAACTTCTCGCGCCCTAAATCGTGGCGTGTCAGTTTATCTTTCCGCAGTTCCTGCTCCACCTTTGTTTGGGTAGCGATACCTGCATGGTCGAGCCCCGGAAACCAACATACTTCGTTTCCTGTCATTCTATGGCGACGGATGTAAATATCTTGAAGGGTATGGTTCAGTACATGACCAAAATGCAAAATCCCCGTAACGTTAGGGGGTGGCATCAATATAGAGTAGG
>CALMMI010000012.1 GCA_937868245.1 uncultured Ignavibacteria bacterium
GCTTGCTGTAGCTACTTTCTCGCCATCAGGACTCCAGTCGATATCAGTAATTTTTTTAGAGTGTCCCACAAGTTTTTGTAATATAATTCCTGTATTTGCATCCCAAATACAAGCAATATTATCTACATTATGCCCTGCCATTTTAGTCCCATCGGGACTCCAAACCATCATATTTGTATAAGTGGGTGTATAATCCCATAATTTACTTATAGGAAGATTTGTTGTAACATCCCAAACAATCGCCCGCCCATCATTGGACACAACGGTAACTTTAGTTCTGTCCGGACTCCATTTTGCGGCAATAATATCTTTTATATGTCCTGCAAGATAAAACAGAGGAGTTCCTGCCTTGCTCTTACCGTTCGGTTGCTTTATTCTTACTTTACAACGGTTACTTTCCGGTAATGGTATGTTTTTCCATAGGTATTCCAAGCCGCTCGCTTTATCTGTAATTTCTTTCCATGTAGTACCATTATCAATTGTATAGTCTATTTGAACAGTATCTGACTCAGATATACCTGACCACGTAATTAAGCTGTCACTCCCAGCATAAAATGATTCTCCTCCATTTGGCTTTACTACTTTCAAAGTTGCGAGTTTCAACTTCTTTCCCGAAAAACCTCCGCTCGCACTAAAATATGCCTCACAAAGATTGGTAGATATTTCAAAATACTCATAATAGATAGCTGAATCAAGTGGCAGGAAACGTACAGTAATGGTCTTACTTGTTCCTTTAGGTATCGTAAATGGAAAATTAAGATCTATTATGGTAAATATTTGCGAGTTAATCTTGATCGTGATGCCGGATATAGTGATGTCAGAATTAATTGCGGTTAGTGTTAAAGTAGAATCGTTTGCCTGTGAGATTTCTTTTCTACCGTATGCAATAAAGGAAGGGGTTATTTTTAATGAAGCAATTGCGTTATTTGGTTTACTATATGTTGAATATGAAGTAGCAATCCCATAGTTTAGACTTGCAGTAACTCTTGATAAACAGCCGGATTCACTTTGCCATGTTACTTCACAAGGGGGATAATGCTCATTTCTTTCAATTTCTTGAAAAACATTGGCAATTATCGTGTTTGTCCTAACGTTCTCAAAAACTCTTCCACCTGTATGGGAAGCAATACGGGAAAATAAGCCCGAATAATCATTTGTACCAAGCAAAACACTATAGATTGCTATGTTCTGCGTAGCAGCATCTTTATACAGTTGAGTAGTATCTACATTAAGGTTCGGGCAATGTAAATCACTGACAAGAATTAATATCTTTTTATCGGCTTTCCGTGAAGTTATAAACGGTACTCCGCCTGCATACGGGTAATAAAACATCTTTTGAATATCAACACCCGGAGCTCCCGGTATTGATATAGCAGCTGCAGAGGCTTTTATAAGATCATCAGTAAAATCCCTGTGGATTTGTACCCCTTCTTTCATAATCGTAATACCAATCTCATCTTTTCCGGGAATCAAATAACTGATAAGTTGTTTAGTGCCCGATTGTGCTAGTTCTATATGTTGATATGTATCAACCATGATACATATAGATAATGATTTTGTAGGGTCACCTGGGCATGTTGCATCCGTTATTGTTCGAGGTGTTCCATTCTCAGTAAGTGAAAGTTCACTCTCGTCGGGTCGTTGCTGCTTCCCTCCAACATCAAACGCATAAAACTTCGCCTTCATAGTAGGAAAGTTTGTTGCATCAACATCAAAAAGCGAAAGAGATTGTGCATCCAACCCCTGAACCCCAACCAAACAGATTAGTAGTATGATAATGTATTTCATCGTAGTAATTTTTAGTGAAAGCTGTAATGAAAAAAGATTGCAAATAAATTATTTAACCGGTGTTTCCACCACCACATCAACAATCCGTGTATAAAGCCTGCCTTCAGGAAGCTCTACATCGTAGTTGAATGTATTGCTGCTGTTTGTAACAATAGTTATAGGATTTTTTACTCCAAGAGCATCGGCTGTAGCTTGTGCACGTTTTTCAGAAAGTGCCTGATTAAGCCGTATGTCGCCCGATCTATCGGTATAACCGGCAATTTTAATACTCGAATTTGGGTTGATGTTCGATTTAATAAAGCTAATAATCGGCTTGTTGATTGCGTTAATTTCCGATGAACGAATATCAAATAAAATCAGCGAGTAACGGTCGATTTCCTTGTCGTCCCGACGTTCCAGTTTCTTTTTGAAAACCGTAGTGTGTTCTACAGGAATCGTGCTTTCCGACACTACTGTCTTACCACTTTCACCGGTAACACTCAGAGTATATTTTATTATTTTATCAGATGTTGGATGAGATGATTCATCCTTGCCAATATTCCAATCTATAACCGATGGAACTGCTCCTTTTCCTTCGAATCGTTTCAGGATGTTGCCATCCTGTTCTGCAACAAGTGTCCAACTTGCAGGTGGATTATCCGAAGCAACTTTGGGACGGAAGCGGACAATAGGCGGGGTAGCGGTGCGGTAAATATCTTTGGTAATTACTGGGGCGGTAATAGCCGTATTGTTTGATATAATTTCCACCCTGCGATTTTCCTTGTAACCATCCTCAGTTTGCGACATTGCAGCTTTCTCGGGTAAGTTTCTCGCTTCAATTTTTATACGTGATTCAGGGACTCCCCATGTTCCTTTCAGATATTCTTTCACTGCCTCAGCCCTCTGCTTCGAAAGCGCAAGATTTCTTTCCTCACTACCTGAATTGGAATTGCAACCAATGAGTGTAATCTTGGCATCAGGATATTTCAGCATCCTTTTCCCGACAATGTTCAGAATTTGATAATAAGTGACAAGATGATTTGCATCGTTATTCCTATCAACATCAAAGCTGTCAACATCATCTTTGCGTAATGATTTATAGCGGGATGGAATTGAACTACTGTTCTCGTCAAAAAAGATATAATTCAATAATGGAGTCATCAGAAGAGAAGAAAATTCTTCTGCTTCAATCTTTACTTTTGGCGTTTCTACACTGTCGGGAGTTAATCCGCTAGCGTACACAGAGGAAATGATAGTATTGTTTTTTAACTTACCAAGAGGCGAAGTCCCGGGTGTTTCGAGTTGAATATCCTTGGAAAATAAAAGTGTATCTGTCCGGTGGGCAATATCCGTTATGATAATTTCATCTTCAGTTTCTTCCGTAACAGTTGAGAACTCCTGCTTACCATATTTGATTATAGGAGCATCAACGATTGTTTCGAAACGGATGGTGTCTATAACCTGTTTCTTCTCATATCGTTTGATTTGGTCTTTTTTCGGTATTGGAGAATATTTGATTGAGATTCCCACCCGAAGCGAGTTGGAACTCCATTTTACACCCGAAACAACAGGTGTTAATCCAAGTGAATAGAGAATTTCAGGTGAAAGAAATAATGTGCTTTTTGCATTGAGAGGCAAATCGTAACTAACACCGCCAAGAACTGCTGCAAATACATTTGATGCATCAGGAATGGCTATATTGTTAAATTCATTCCGTGTGCTTGAACCGTTTGGAAATACCCCGTTGGAAGGACTGATTAAAGACTCCTTTTGTGAAAAAGCACTCTTTTGTACATACCCGACTCTGCCTCCAAGATTAACCCAAAAAGAAGCAATTGGATTGTATTGAAAAAGCGGTTCAAGCCCTAAATCAGCTAAAGAAGCATCTACGCGATGTTCAAAAACACCCGGTATATTCCCTGTAACTACAGTGTTTTCCGTTCGCGTTAATGTACCGTTGCGTGATGAGTAACCGGCACGGAATCCTAATCGCATATTCTCAGTAAGCGGTGTTTCATACATCAATCCAAAAGCTAAGCCGCTTCCGCTGCCATCCTGATACATTGGGCAGCACGAAGGCACATTCGGGAAACTACGAAAATCCGCAGTGAAAAAATTGAAATTGTAATTTGCAACGATACCATACGCAGGACGGGTTTGGGAATTAAGATGAGGTGAGCAAAAAACAGCAAAAATTAATAGGAGTAAAGAGTATCTAATCCAAGCCATATTGTAAGTTGTAAAGTGAAAAACTATATCGAATTAGTATGCGAAAATGCAATTATTTTTTCATTTGTTTATTATACAATTATATAACGTGGTTAATGGTTTTGTTTGGTTTAAGGAAAATGAAATCGGGATATTCATACATTTACGTTAATGTACGTACTGGTGAATTGTCAAATTCTGTTCATTACAGTCGACGAGCCAGCTATATAATAATGTAATGACATATAATAATACAAGTTCGATTATCATTTTGAGGGATTCTTAGACCGAAGAATCGCCGTTAGTGCGTGAAACTTGCAGGATGGATGTACTAACGGAGATTCTTCTCTGCGTTCAGAATGATAGGACAGATTATAAGATGTCATTTACAGGGGGACAAATCTCATCGATTGATTTGTTTGAGTCTAAACCTGAGAAAAACGTCGTAAGTGAGTCAACAGTCACACTTTCATTTTGCAGTTATTTCAAAAAATCGTATCTTTGTGGCTTACTTTATTGTACCAACCGTTCCGATTGACATTTTCGGCTCGGTTAAATTTCTAACTTATTGCACAAAAGCACCATATTAAGGGCTTTTGATAGCGGGGTACTTCTATGAATTATAACGGACCGAAGATCCGAATTTCCCGTAAATTGGGAATAGCGCTTACTCCTAAAGCGCGCAAAGTGATGGACAGAAAGCCGGCACCTCCGGGGCAGCACGGACTTTCTAAGAAAAAAGGCAAGATGAAAGTGTACGGACAACAACTTTTTGAAAAACAAAAGTTACGTCTTCAATTCAACGTACACGAACGTCAGATGAGCAATTACTACAAAAAAGCTGCTCACATGACCGGTAACACAGGAGACTTGTTAGTTCAACTTCTTGAATCACGTCTTGATGCAATGGTTTTTCGCTCAGGGTTTGCTCGTTCTATGCAAGCAGCACGTCAATATGTTCGTCACGGACATATTCTCGTTAACGGAAAATTGGTTGATATTGCATCATACCACGTTAAACCGAATGACACTGTTTCGGTAAAAGAGTCAAGCCGCAAATTGGAATGCTTCCAAGAAGCAATTCGCACAGCCGGAGTTCCTCCGTACCTTGCGCTTTCCAAAGCAGACTTCTCTGTAAAATATTTGTACTTGCCTCCACGTGAGGAAGTGCCTGTTGTATGCGAAGTACCACTTGTTATCGAGTTTTACTCACGGTAATCTGCTTCTGCAACTGATGGTTAATAAAAAGCCGCTTTCATACTTGAAGGTGGCTTTTTTTGTGTTTGTGGGTAGTGTTGTATTGTAATGTTCTCGAAGTATCTCCTCAAGAAAAATGAAAGAAGGTAGTCCCAAAACTAAGTCCCTAAATTATTAGTATGGGTTTTGAGGCTAACAACGAGTCGCAATATGCAGTAAATTCTAACTACTTGGATTATATTGCAGATTGATGATTTAGATGAAATATAGTTAGTCTCAAAACAAAGTCCACAAATTACTGTATATAGTTTTGGGATTTAACTTCGGGACTAAGAATCAAATCTGACTGCAATTCTTCAAGCTCCCATAGGAGCGAAATAGTAATAGAAACGGCAAACCCTCCCACCATTCTTAAAGCTCCGTTAGGAGTGATATATTCTATGTCGCTCCGCAGGAGCTTTGTCATTTGTGGCTTTGTATTGCTATTAGGATTTATCCCCTCTGGGTAAATGGAGGAAAAGATTTGATACCAAAATCTGTAATTCCTCAGCCCCATCGGGGCGCACTGTTTGTAGTAAACCAAATCCATATCCAAACAAAGCTCCGTTAGGAGCGACCTGTAATGGTGTAAAAACAGATCGCTCCTAACGGAGTTTTAAGACTTTAGATGTGGTGATTCTACAAACAGGTTGCTCCTAACGGAGCTTTATCATTCCTATGTAATAAACTCAAACAAAATTCTCACCCACCCACACATAAAAAAAGCCGCCCTTTTACCAAAGGCGGCTTTTCAATAAATCATATCAGGCAAACTTACGCGCTGATAACCCAAACTTTAACAGTAGCCATAACTTCAGGATGAAGTTTAACTTTTACATCGTATAAACCGAGTGCTTTAATCGGTTCGTCGATTGTAATGTTACGACGGTCAACTGTGTGTCCTAAGAGTGCGAGTTCGTCGGCAATCATTTGTGCCGTAACTGTACCGAACAATCTGCCTTCTTCGCCTACCTTCATGCCAACGCTTACTTGTGTTTCAGCAAGTTTAGCGGCAAGTAGTTCAGCAGCACCTTTCATTTTGTCCATTTGCGCAGTAATGCGTTTTTTCTCGGACTCAAATCCGCGAATAGCACCCGGCGTTGCATAATATGCATAATTGCGGGGGATAAGATAGTTACGAGCATAACCGTCTTTCACGGTAAGAATCTCGCCCATTCTACCCAAATGCTCTACATCTGTTCTAAGAATAATTTTCATTGGAATAACTCTCTAAATCGTAAATTAGTATTGTTCTTTTTTGGATAATTGGTTGATTACTCTGCAATCAACATATCGTCATCTTCCACATCAACAAGAGGGTCAAGTTCATCGTCGATAACTTTTGGCACGATTACTACCGGATCTACTATTGCTGCAGTTTTAGCACCTTCTTGCATTGAAGCATGAACAGTACGTGCTGCACGATAATCGCGCAATTTTTGTGGTAGAATCACTGTAAGGTGACGAAGAACATTTTCTTCAAGAATGAAAAAACGTTCGATTAATGAAAGAGCATTCGTTGGGATTTCGTACGCTACATACACGTAATATCCGTTGAATTTCTTTTTGATTGGGTACATAAGGCGTTTTCTGCCCCATTTACTTAGCTCAACAATTGTTGCACCGTGATTTTCTAAATAATCAGTTACACGGTGGATTACCGTTTCTACGTCATTGTCTTCCAATGCGGCATTGACAACAAATGTAGTTTCGTACAAGCGTTTTACGCTCATGATGACTCCTATGGATGTTCATTAAAACAGCCCCTGAATTCTTGTAATCCGGGGCAGGATATTCTAAAAGGACTTCAAAAATAATACTTTATCGCAAATAAACAATACTTTTTTGTTGTTTGTATGTTTTTTCTTTGTTCTGTGTAGATGTGATTGCACCAAAAAAACCGTAATTTGTGAAATGATGTTTTGGTGTTCATTAGGAGAAATCCCCCTTAATCCCCTTTAACAATGGGGAGATGTAAGAAATCGGGGGGAGAAAAGAGAAATCCTAATTACAGGTATGTAAGGATAAAGACCTACGTCATCCCCTTGTCAAAG
>CALMMI010000013.1 GCA_937868245.1 uncultured Ignavibacteria bacterium
AATTTGATTTTATTTTTAAAAATTTTCATTCAGTTTTTTTTTTTTTTTCATATGAAAATAGCTTTTTCTTTTAAAATAATTATGTTTTTTACCGTTTTCTCTGTAGATGCACAGTGGGTGCAATGCGGTCCTTATGGAGGATCTATTGCATCATTTGCAAGCAAGGGAACAAATATCTTTGCAGGAAGTATAGGTAGGGGTGTTTTTAGAAGTAATGATAACGGTACTACTTGGTCAAGTATTAATAGTGGTTTACCAGATGAAAATCAAAAGGTATATTGTCTCGGGGTAAACCAAGAAAGTATTTTTGCAGGTACTTGGACAGGTTTATATAGAAGTAATGACAACGGGGAACATTGGGAAGAAGTGAATTCAGGTATAAAGAGCAGCCGAATATACGCATTTACTGTTTCAGGAGCATTGATTTTTATAGGTACTGACAATGGAGTATTTAGAAGTTCGGATAATGGCGGCAGCTGGGAGGAGGAAAGCGCAGGAATATTAAATAGTGAGATTAAATCTCTTATTGCAGTAGAAGGCAAAATAATTGCAGGAACAGGATATGGAATTTATGTTAGTACAAATAATGGTGAAAGTTGGGCACCATTCCCGTCTGTTTTAACAAAGGATATTATTACTTCACTCCAATATTCAAAACTGGGTTTAATTGCCGGAACTAATCGGACTGGAGTTATTAAGAGTACTGATATGGGGAATAGTTGGGTTAGAATTGATTCAGGGTTAACAAGTTTGGAAGTGGTTGCAGTTGCAAGCAATGAATTGGCTCTATTTGCAGGAACATATGAATTTGGGATTTTTAGACTATTGAATAATGAAGTAACATGGAAAGAAGTATATTTGGGGTTAACTAATAAGAGTATTCAAGCACTCGCTGTTTTTGGGACAAGTATTTTTGTTGGCACTGCTCATGGTGGAATTTGCCGGAGTGACGATAACGGCGCCACATGGACAGAAACAAATACAGGAATAACAAATCAATTCGTTATTTCCTTTGCTTTTAGCGAATCAAATATTTTTGCAGGAACATATCAGTACGGAGTATCTCGCAGCACAGATAACGGCAACACCTGGAGTAAAAAAACAGATGTTGTTAACGGATTGACAAACCATCTTATTAATGCTGTTTGTGTAAATGGAACATCAATATTTGCAGCTGCTGACGGAGCCGGTCTTTTTCGAAGTAATGACAATGGAAGTAACTGGGTTCCGGTAAAAACTTTGAACTCAAAATTATTTATTCGATCACTTCTTATAAACGATAACAAAATTTTGGCTGGTGGAAGTTTAATAGGAATATATTCGAGTACAGATAATGGTGAAACATGGTTGCATACTAACTTGGATACACTGCAAATTACAGTTTCAGGGCTTGCATTAAACGGGACAACATTATTTGCATCTACAAATACGGGTGTTTATCGTAGCATTGATAATGGAACAACGTGGGAATCGGTATTATCAATAGATAATAAAAATGCCCTGAATATAACTGCCAATGGTTCCAGTGTGTTCGTAAGTATATATGAACGAGGTATATACAGAAGTGTAAATAATGGAGTTTCATGGAAACTGGTAAATAACGGTCTTCGATTTACATCACAAATAAAGTCATTGGCGATGATTGGAAATGATGTTTTTGCAGGAATAGAATATGTATATCGAAGTACAGATGACGGAGAACATTGGATACCGCTGATTCCGGATCGTGCTAACCTTGGGTATTGGGCATTAGCTGCAAAAGGCACAACATTATTTGCAGCAACCGAGACTTCAAGCATCCGTAAAATTGATATGAGTACCTTAGGTGTTCAGGATAATCATTCTTCAGAAACAAAATTAAAATATCATCTTATTTCCTCTCCTAATCCTGTTACAGATTTAACGACTATAGAACGAACTTCTTCTTTGTCCGAGTGTATTTCCCCTGTGAAATATACGTTATCTAACCTATTAGGAGTCAAAATGTTAGAATTTGAGCAAAGTGACCGGAAATTTACAATGTCCCTCTCAGAATTGTGTAACGGGGTTTATTTGCTTACCGCGCAACAGGGTGGAAATATTACTGCTGCAATGATAACTGTGCAACATTAATTATGTAACAATTTATCTGAAGAATTGCATTATCTTCTCAGTATTATCTAACAGAAATTACACAAGTATATTTAGAGTAACATTCTCACAAAAAGACATTCTCTTTACAAAGTCAAGTCAATTGTAACAAATGACTTGACTAAAGGAAATCATAATAAGTCAATCATTATGTAAGATCAGTTATCTAATCAATATATTCTTAGAAAAACCTATCAAACATTTTTTCTTAAAAATTATGAAATCAACTATTGTTGCACTTCTTGTACTTATTCTGATTTGTCAATCTGCAGTAATCGCTCAATGGTCACAGTGTAACGGTCCTAACGGAGGACAGATAACTGATTTTGCCCAAAGTGCTTCGATGCTCTTTGCTTCGACTAACAGAGAGGGTGTGTTTCGAAGCTCTGATAATGGTGATTCATGGGTAAATGTAAGCTCTAATCTGGCAGATTTAGATGTCAATGCTCTATGTGTAAGTGGCTCTGATATTTTTGCAGGTACCAATCTGAAAGGAGTTTTTAGAAGTACGAATAATGGGAGCACTTGGATCCCGGTAAATAATGGTTTGGATATAAATTTTTCGGGTTATTACATAGGAGCTGCGGGCTCAACTATATTTTCAACCTCATCAGGTAAGTTGTACCGGAGTACAAATAATGGTGATACTTGGACAAAAATAGACAATAACGGTTTTACACCAAATCTTAGATCTGTTGTAAAACTGGGTAACAATTTATTTATTCCTACTGTAGCAGGCGGAATATATAAAAGTACTGATGATGGTCTTACTTGGAAACCGTCAGCTAAAGGTTTGGATAGTACCAAGCCGTTTGTTGATATAGTGGCAGTGGGTACTACCTTATTTGCAGCTTCTTATGGAAACGGAGTATTTAAAAGTACTGATTTTGGTAATACGTGGGTGAGCAACATCATTGACGGCGATTTCCTAACAATGAGTACTATTGCTTTAACACAGACAGGCAGTACCCTGTTAGCACTAACCAGAGGAGGGGTGTTTAGACCTACAGACAAAGGCGAGAATTGGTATTTTGTACCGAAATTGTATAGACAATCTATTACCACCTTAATCGCCTCCGAAAGTGATTTTTTTGCGGGGTCATCGGTAAATGGAGTATTTAGAAGTTCAGATGAAGGCTTTTCATGGTCAATCATAGGATTACCAAATAGAAATATATATACTATTGCCTCTAAGGGACTAATAACTGTTGCCGGTTCGTGGAACGGAATGATTAGTATAAGCAAGGATAATGCAAATACATGGGAAGGAATAGATTTGAAAGGACTGACCAATGAATTTGTGCAAGTTATTGCAATAAACGACACAAATATATTTGTAGGAACTGAAGCCCACGGTTTGTTCCGAAAGGGTCTTAATAGCGAAGATTGGACAAGTACTAATTCTGATTTACCGAATCTGTCTGTAAACACTATTGCATCTGAAGGTACGGTTCTTATTGCAGGAACCAACAAAGGGGGAATATATAGGAGTGTCAACAGTGGTATAAACTGGAATAATATAAATTCAGAGTTATCTGATAAAAATATTTTGTCACTTTTAATAAGCCAAGGAGTTTTGATTGCGGGTACAGATACAGGAATCTATCGCAGCACTGATAATGGGGCTACGTGGTCTGCTTCAAATTACTTGAGTAAACCGGTTCTTGAATTTGCTTCAGAGGAGTCAAGTATTTTTGCAAGAACGGATACGGGTTTGGTACGAAGCACAGATAATGGAGCTACATGGCTTAAGGTTAATTCAGAATTGAGCAACTTACAAGTCACCTCGCTAATTATAAAGAACAAGGTACTGTTTGCCGGCATTTTAGATGGAGGGATATTTTATAGTAAGGATAACGGGGAGAATTGGATTCCGATGAATCAAGGTATGTCAAATAAAAAAGTGACTTGTCTGGCAATAAACAACTCTGTTCTTTATGCAGGAACTCAAGGTGCAAGTGTATGGAAATATAATATTTATACGCTTTCAGGAAATGATAGTCCGAATCAACAATCTTCACAACCACGATTATTGTATTGCTACCCCAACCCTGCATCCCACACCCTAACCATAGACTGCACAACCCTGCAATTCCCCGAAAATACACCTGTTCACTACACCCTCTCCACGCTTGTAGGTGGTACGGTTATGGAGTTTGATAATAGTGAGCCCAAATTTACTGTTCCACTAGACGGATTGGCGAGCGGTGTGTGCTCGTTGA
>CALMMI010000014.1 GCA_937868245.1 uncultured Ignavibacteria bacterium
GGTAAAATCATGGCAAACGTAAAATACTTACTCGCCTTACTTGTATTGTTTCTCGTTTTTTCTTCAACAGTTCATGCCCAGTGGGTGCAATCCAACGGTCCATACGGTGGCAATGTAAGTGCAATTGTTAAAAGCGGTTCAATGATCTATGCTGGTCTTGATTTTCCGGCTATAACTACTTCTTCAACCGATTTTGGCGGATTCTACAAGAGTAGTGACCAAGGAGAACATTGGATAAAAAGTGATGCGGGGATACGCAATAAAAACATAACAATGCTTACTGCAATGGATTCTACAATTTTGGCAGGAACTAACGATGGTATGTATCGCAGCTCTGATAATGGTAACTCATGGAGCGAAGTATATCAAATGAGGTCTATCCCTATTTATTCAATGGCTGCTAATGAATCCGAAGTGTATGCCTTGGTGCAAATTACGGGAGATCAGCCGGGGTTATTCAGAAGTATCGATAAAGGTGAAAGTTGGAAGCAAATTGAATATCCTCCATATATGTTTACATCTCTTGCTATGGTTGGTTCTACTGTGTTTGCAAGCACAAAATTTTTAGGTGTTTGGAAGAGTAGCGATAGTGGTGTTACGTGGAATCAAATAAGTGAAGGTGTAGGCGAAAGAGTAGGGTCTATAAAAGCTTGCGGAACATCATTGTTCGCGTTTTTAGATAATACGGTGTACCGTTTGGTTTACAATGGAACCGTATGGAAAGAAGTAAACAAAGGGTTGCCTAATAGTGAGGTACGAACCGTTTCGGCAGGAAAATATGCAATCTATGCAGTTTGCCCCGACAGCGCAAACCTTGATAACAAAGTGTATAAAAGTACCAACAGCGGGGATAACTGGACAAAATTAAGCGTTCAAGTTCCACCGGAAACTATACATTGCATCGAAGAAATCGGGGAGAACCTATTTGTAGGGACAAGATTCAACGGAATATATCGAAGTAATGTTTCCGGTGGTGAGTGGTCACTTTCAAATTCAGGATTGGCAATGAAAAATATTACGGCTTTGAGTGTAATCGGCTCTGCATTGTTTGCAGGGACTCTCGACAGCCGTGTATATCGCAGTAGTAATAATGGATACAGTTGGGATTTATTTACAGTGCTTGGATTTAGTACACAGGTAAGATGCTTTGCTTCGAGTCCTACTTCGTTGTTCATCGGTAATAATAGCGGAGTATTTCGCTGCACAGAAACAGACGGTAACTATACAAGAGTAGATTCAGGAATAACAAGCAAAAATTGCTTGTCGTTATGTTATAAATGGGATAATCTGTTTGCGGGTACTTTTTCCGGTGGAATATTTCGAAGTTCAAACAATGGAAATAGTTGGAGTACATTCAATCAAGGTTTAACAGATACTAACGTTCGCTGTTTGTTAGTAAGAGGTGGAACTATATTTGCCGGAACTCGAAATCGTGGGATATTCCGTTGTTTTAACATGCAAAATGGATGGGAGCAGATGAATAACGGAATAACTGATTCGAATGTAACATGCTTGCTTGAAAAAGGACAGGATGTGTTTGCAGGAACGCAAACCGCTATATTCAGAACCACAGATTTGGGGGAATCGTGGGTAAACGTAAGCGTAGGCTTGGATATAAAAAACGGGGTTATATCGTTATCAAAAGTGGGGACAAATCTTTTTGCAGCAATGCTAAATCAAGGAGTGTATAGAAGCTCTGATAATGGAGCAAGTTGGTCGCTGTTCAACGGTGGGCTGCCTATCAGATCTGTCCTGGCACTTGCAGCGATAGACAAGATACTATTTGCAGGAACCTCCAGTTCAAGTGTCATGAAAACTGATATTAGCACAGTTGGAATACCTGAAGTGGAAATTCCACCGGTGGGCCTTGTGTGTTATCCAAATCCTGTTTCCAACTCCCTCACAATAGACCGCACCACCCTACAATTCCCCGAAAACGCGCCTGTGCACTACACCCTCTCCACACTCGTAGGTGGCAAGGTTATGGAGTTTGATAATAACGAACCAAAATTTACAGTTTCACTAGATGGGATTGCAAATGGTATATATTACCTGACAGCCATGCAGGGAGGGGAGAGAGTCGCTATGATATTTACAGTAGTCAAGTAAATTTTATTCAGAGATTTATAAAATAAGGGTGTAAGGGATTGCACCCTTATTTTGTTAGCTGAATAGTATTTATTATTTTGTAAGTATATTTTTACACTAAAGTTTCTCTAATAGTTTTTTCATCATTTATAAGGGTTATTATGAAAATTATTACCGCGTTTTTTGCAGTTCTTTTTCTCTTAACTACAACACCTGCTACTGCGCAGTGGATTCAACCCGAAGGACCTTTCGGCGGAGAAATACGATCGATCGTAAAAATCGGCTCAACGATGTTTGCCGGTTCAGACGGTGATGGAGTATATAGCAGCACCGATAAGGGTGAACATTGGAAGGCAAATCCCCTTTCAAGCGTTCGCAGTACCTATTCACTTGCTGTTATAGATACAGTCTTGTTTGCTTTTACCGAGGGTAAAATTTACAAAAGCTTGGATAAAGCCCAAACGTGGAGCGCAGTAAATCATGAAAAAGTATATGTGCGCTCAATGATGGTGAACGGAAATGAATTGTATGCCGGTGGTGATGAAGATACTATATATTTGAGTACAAATAAAGGTGATACATGGAAGCCAATAAGTACCAAGATTAATGATAGATTCGCAATAAGTCTTGTGGCTCGTGATACTATATTGTTTCAGTTGAATTTCGATCTGAGACTATACAGGAGTATTGATAAAGGCATACATTGGACACCAATAATTACGGGACATGAAGCTTCAAAAATTACACTATGTGATACAACACTGTTCATCAGTTTGGATTCAGGCAAAATATATTACAGTACAAATAATGGGGATAGTTGGCATAAGGCGGGCAGCAGTTTGCCTGTTGCTGATGAAAGTTATTTGTTAAGGGTATATGGAAAAACTATAGTTGCCTATATCCCGCGAAGAAGCTACTTTAAAAGTACTGACGGGGGAGTAACATGGTCTTCCTCCGAATTGGATAGGTTTAGTGAAAAAGGCGTATCAGCCGTTGTTCAAATAGATTCGATGGTATTTGCAGCATCGGATATACACGGTATCTGGCGAATGAAAGCTGACGATAATAAATGGGAGCAGGTAAATACAGGTTTATCCAACTGCAAGGTTAATTCTTTAGTTAAAAGGGGAGCGAACTTATTTGCTGCCATTGATTATAATGGTTTGTTTCAAAGTGCGGATAATGGCTCTACATGGTCTAGGGTATATCCCGATTTTTCGGATAGGGATGTGCTGTCAATGGCAGCAACTGATTCTGTGATCTTTCTCGGTACGTATTTTAACGGAGTATCCAAATGCACGGATAATGGGGTAAGTTGGGTTCAAGTCAATGAGGGGATTGATTATATATATTCAAGGATACACAGTGTTGCACTCAAAGGGAATAATACTGTCTATGTAGGAAGCACAAATGCGCTGTTTCGGGGTACGTACAGTCAGGAGAACTATTCTTGGCAGAAGTCCTGGAATACTACAGACGACTATAATATTGTTTCTTCGATTGCGGTTCATGGCGAAACTATTTTTGCAGCCGCCGATAAAAAAGGAATAGTTCGAAGTATAGATAATGGGGAAACTTGGACAGAGCATGTAATGCCCGATAATAAAAGTGTGTTAAGTGTTGCAGTGCATGGAACAACCGTTTTTGCAGGAACAAGAGATGGCAGTTTGTATCGCAGCACTGACAACGGTGAAAGTTGGTTAAAAGCCAATATCGAATTGACTGAATCTACAGTTACTTCTATAGTTTCAAACGGGGTATTGATTTTTATAGGCACTTATGACGGAGTATTTTATAGTAGTAATAACGGCGACAATTGGCAAGAGATTAATATCGGTTTGAGAGATAAGTATATTGTTTCGCTCTTCATAAGTGAAAATACATTATTTGCTGGAACCGGTTTATCAGGAATAAGTATTTTAGATATTAGTACATTGGTAAGTGTTGAGGAAGGTAAACAACCAAGCAGAGATGATGAATTGGGACTTGTTTGCTACCCCAACCCAACCACCAACTCCCTCACAATAGACCGCACCACCCTACAATTCCCAGAAAACTCACCTATTCACTACACCTTCTCCACCCTCATAGGCGGCAAGGTGATGGAGTTTGATAATAGTGAACTGAAGTTTACAATAACACTTGATGGGATGGCGAGCGGGGTGTATTCATTAACTGCTGAGAGTAGGGGGAATAGGTCTGTTGTGATGGTAACTGTGAAGTAAATTTTGAAGGATTTTTTTATGAGGTGCAATTTAATCACACATTTTTAACTTCTACGGGAACTAAACTGCTCTACACAAAGTATTACACAAAACTAAATGTACCAGTTATTTTCCCAAGGATAGTTATGAAAACCACACTTACTTTTATATCATTTATTCTAATTATTACAAATGTTTCCTATGCAGACTGGAAACAATGTACAATGTTTCAAGGAGTAGTTAGGTCATTTGCACAGAACAGTTCATATATTTTTGCCGGTATTGAAAATGAAGGTGTGTACAGGAGTTCTGATAACGGCAACA
>CALMMI010000015.1 GCA_937868245.1 uncultured Ignavibacteria bacterium
GATATTGGTTGCGTTGCTGTTGGGGTTTATCCTCTTCACCAAGCATGGACTTCTCATGCGTCTCAAGCTGGAAGCCCGCGAACAGACCATCCACCAGGATATACAAGCGCAGGAAATCCACCGCGATTCACTCCTAAAACAAATCCACATCCTAAAAGCCGATACACTCGAAATAGAACGTCTTGCACAGCAGAACTACGGCATGGTAAAGCCGGGCGAAGAAGTGTATTTTGTGGAGACGAAGTAACGGGGATAAATATTAGATTTAATGATAAAGTTAAGATGAAATTACTTCAAGTCATTTCAGTTGTTGCAAGTGAAATTCCAAGTAAGTGTATAGAAAGAAGGTCTGTTATGAAATCATCTTGACCTAAGAATTAAAGAATGCTAATAAAAAATAAATATGTAAAATGGATATTAGGACTAATATTCCTTGCTGTTATTTTATGGCAATGGGATACTTGTTTGCACATAAAATATAAGAAATTAAACCATATCTCTACAACTAAATTAGATTGTGGTTTGTACATAGAATGCTATGAACCTTTTAAGGGCGGAGTTTATGCAGGTGACATAACATCCTACTATTTAACTGATTCTCTTCAATTAGATACTTTTGTAGGTTGGCATGATGATCATGACTTTTTAATATTTGAGTGTAACGATAAAAATGTAATTGCAAAAAGATGTATTTACAATTGTGACTTGTTAATTGTAAGGGATAGTACAATCTATATTATAGACAAGCTAAAGAATCAACAATAATGATATTGAATTTTTGTCAGTTCAGTTGCTACAACCGAACTTGCTCCTAAGCTTCTAAACGGAAAGTCAGTTGTAGCAACTGACTTGACTTGGATGCTTTTTTATTTATAACCTGATACTGCACAGCTGTAAGCACCTGACCTAACTCAAATGAATTATATTCTCATTGAGAGATATTACGAGCAGTATGGCAGTAAAGAGTTTATACACAACGAGGCAGGATTAAGAACACTGAAAATGGAATTTGAGAAGGTTGCTCTGCATAATCAGGCTCATAATGAGCAGACGAGGATTGTCTTGTTGGGGTGAACTACTGAAATTTTAAATATATACTTTGGAAGGATTGACATTTTGTTCAGTCTTTGCATATCTTAATAAATTTATCACCTATTATAGTAAATATAAAATTAATGTTGTTGTAGACATTTACATCAACATCAATACGGTCGGAATCGTAATATGACTTTGTTGCAGAAACATCAACATCTGTTTCCCATTTTAGTAATCCAAAAGAAATTAGATTTGAAATACTAAATTCTAATTCGGAAATTGGAATATTAAGTTCTTCTGAAAGCAGAGATATGCTAAAAGTGAAACTGTCTAATGAATACTTATTAGGATTTAGAGGGGGACTGGGATTTAAGTTAGGTTGTTTCTCTTTTGTTTGATTATAATATTGTAAGTGTCTTTGATATTGATCGTTACGTTTTTTCTCCAATAACTCATGTAATTGATCAAGTAGTTTTGCTGTTTCTGAGGATATTCGGCTTAAGATAGTAATACAATTTTGATGAAAAACAATATCCTTATCACCACCAAGTATATTTGAAATCAAATTAGACCACTTGACCTGTAGGTTTTCTTCTTCCTCTAAAGAACTATATTCAATTAGTGGTGCTAGAACTTTAAGAGACACCTTTTGAGGATTAATGTTGTTTTTCCTGAGTCGCTCTTGTGCTTTAGTCAAGATCTTTACTTGGTTATTAAAACGTTTTAATTTTACTTGGTCGGCTAATAATCCGCTAAACTCCTCAAATGAAGGACCAAATAATGCTTTCAACAAAGATTCACTTTTGTCAAGTAGCTGTTTTGGAATATTTAAACTGTCAAATATTTTCACTAAGTTTTCCATCGGTTTCAATTTGATAAGTATAGAAAAAAACTCCAAATTTATTTATAGTCCAGTCTATTGAAGTTGCAATCGAATCTTAAACACGCTCATTAGAATGAGGTCACGTTTTTTTACCCTAATTATTACAATAAACGAAAGCAAACATATAGTTAAATCATTATCTGACAATTTATTAAGGTCAGTTGCAACAACTAAATTTTATATTAATTACGGAAGGAGAAAGCTATGAAAGACCTGTTTTATTAGACTCAAAAGTGATTTTGCATTATCTGGAGTTACTTCAAGTTGTATGATTATACTAAACATTATCCCAATAAATAATGATTTCCAATCAAACTTTTTCATATTCTTAGCTGACTCGACTAAATAATCAAGTTTCTCATTAATTATTCTTTCCTGCTCTGATAAAAGTCCAATACTTGGTATGCCTTCTTTTAATATTAAAATCTTTCTTTGTAAATCTTCATATTCCTGAACAGAAAATTTATCCTCTTCATTATCAAAATTGATATTAATGCTTTGAATTTCACTTTCTAATCTTTCCCATTTGTTAGGTGAAGTTATTTCCCTAACAATATTTTCTAACCATGTTGAAACACGATGTAATTGACTGCTCCATTTTAAAGTAGTCTCACTTTCGATATATGAACTAAACCCAGGGCAAAATACTGCATAGTGCTGATCATTTGCTTGAGTCAGCGGATTATTTGTTTCCGTTTCAAAGAGAAAGTAAAAATCGGATTTTTTGAATCTTAATTCAGTTGCAATACGTGACCCCCATCTTTTGCTAGGCATTTCTGAAAATTCAAATTGATTGGGTGATAATCCAATTTTTTCAATAAGATCGTATAATGAGTCTTTTTGTGAAGTGAGTAATTTCATGTAATCTTTCTTATTGTTATTTTTCAGGTAAAGTATATATAGCAAAACTACTCATAATTTAAAGTTAAACCAAGTTAAATATGTAGTTTATCTATTTTTAGGTTTTTTTAGTTTGATTTAACCAAGTATTCTGTCACACTAATTCTATTTTTAATTTAATACTTTTTCTTTGACTCTAAATCCCCTCCCCAATCTTCCAAACATCCCCAGCCCCCAACGTCATCAAAATATCCCCCTCAGCAAGAATTGATTTCAAAAATTCAGGAGCATCGTTTTTATCAGCTATATAATGAACATTACGGTGTCCGCTTTGACGTGCTGTTTTTGCGATAAGTTCACCTGTTATGCCTTCTATTGGTTTTTCACGGGCGGGATAAACATCAAGCACAACCAGTACATCAGCATCATCAAAGGAGAGCGCGAAATCCTTGAAGAAATCCCGAGTACGGCTGTAGGTGTGCGGCTGAAACACACACACTATCCTGCGGTTCATCCAGCCAGCCCGTGCAGCTGCAAGCGTAGCACGAACTTCGGTAGGGTGGTGGGCATAATCATCTATCACAAGCACCCCGTTTTGCTCACCTTTTATCTCGAAACGGCGGTACACACCGGTAAATTCTCCGATCGCCTGTTTGATAATCGGAAATTTAATTCCTAATTGGGTGGCAACGGCAATTGCCCCGAGCGCATTCTTAATATTATGAATCCCGGGGATATTCAGAACAAGCTCACCGAGTATATTCCCGCTATGGGTAATCGTGCAGGTGGTCGTTCGCTGCGAGGCGTTGATATTTATCGCCCTAAATTCCGCATGAGGACTAAGCCCAAACGTAATGACCTTCTTTTTAATAAGCGGCAGAATATCCTTTACACCCACATCATCCAAGCCGACGGCGGTAAAACCGTAGAATGGGGTCTTATTCGCGAACTCTATAAATGCCTCTTTGATGTCATCGAGCGAACTGTAAATATCAAGGTGTTCCGCCTCCAGATTGTTGATGATTGCGATAGTGGGGGAGAGTTGGAGGAAGGAACGGTCGTATTCGTCAGCTTCCACAACTGTCCAATCGCCTTTGCCGAGACGTGCGTTTGTGCCACCGAGCCCACGCAAGCGTCCACCGACGAGGACTGTTGGGTCAAGCCCTGCTTTCATTAATATAAGCCCGACCATTGATGTGGTGGTTGTTTTGCCGTGCGTCCCTGCAATTGCAAGACAGTAATTAAGGCGGGCAACTTCGGCAAGCATTTCGGCACGACGGATAATAGGAATATTATGCGCAAGCGCAGCAAGTGTTTCAGGATTTTCATTTATGTTGACTGCACTCGAATACACAACCACCTCCGTATTACGGATGTTTTCGGGACTGTGTCCGATGAAAATAGTTGCTCCGATAGAAGCCAGATACTCAGTCGTCTCCGACTGCGCCATATCCGACCCGCTAACCGTGAAACCTTGTGCTATGAGAATTTCCGCGATGCCGCTCATGCCGCTACCGCCGATACCGATGAAATGAATGTTGTGTACTGATGTGAACATAATGTGTAAGGAAGATAGAAATGACTTGGGAATGGGCTTGAATTGAGGAAAGATAATTCCTTTATGAACTTTGGCAATCGTTGTGGTGCTGAATCCCCTCGGTCCCCTTTAACAAGGGGATGA
>CALMMI010000016.1 GCA_937868245.1 uncultured Ignavibacteria bacterium
ACTAAATACGGAAGGATGATTAACGGGAAAACATATCCTAACAACTGGACAGTAGAAAGAGAGAGAAAATTATCGGTAATTTGCCGAAAATTTCCTCCCTTTAACCTTGCTTTAAGTGAATTAAAGTTTTCCTGTCTTTTGAAGAATGCCATGCACGAAACCTTTTAGTAAGTGAAGTCTCTCAGAATTATTTCCGGTAAAAGTCAGCATCTTGAAGAAATAATAGACAGGTCTGATTAGTTTTACAAGTACAGTGCCATATCTCATATCAAGTATGACGATATTGCGAAGTTCATAATATTGTTTCCAGGGAGCGGATTTTCGTGATGAATATGGTATCATACGTTGCATCCTTGATGCAAGGATTATCTCGGAATTGAATCCTTTTCTGCCGGCACGAATAAAAAAATCAGAGTCATCGCCAAAGATAAAGAAACCTGCATCCGGCAAACCAATAGCGTCTATTACGTTGCGATGTATCAGCGGACCTTCGAAGGTAAGACCTTCTGCAGAAATCGAATCAACATTTTCAATGTCGTTTGGTGTAAACATCCGTTTCCACAAACTTTTGAAAGGTTTTGTAAAGTTAAACTCCAAAGTGTCCTGCGGCAATGCGGAATTACCTGCTTCAAATCGAAACGGAGCGCGTATTAATGAATCCGAACGGAAATTCATCATTTTCTCTAAGCAATCAGGCATTGCCACCACATCGTCGTCCATACACCAAATCCAATCGAAACCTTGTTTGTATCCATACTCCAAACCGGTTGCAAAACCTCCGGCACCGCCAATATTATCTTGTGTGATTACAATAATGTTATCAACCGATTCAAGCCATTCTAACGTACCGTCGCTGCTTGAATTGTTAATAACTATAATTGCGTCTGGTACTCTAGTTTGGGATAGCAAGCCTGCAATTGTTTCTTTCAGCAGATTGAGACGATTGTAGGTAACAACGATAGCTGCAACAGTTTCCGGTTTCACTATCATTCTTTCGTAAAGTGAAATAGACCACAAGCATAATTAGAGGCATCCAATATGCTTCTTTCAATATCGGGGAAATAATGATTGTCATCATCAATACCGGAAAGTTTCACTAATTTCAAATCAGAGAAATATTCAAGAATTTGACTTGGGGCATGAATCCTATGGGCATTAAAACATAAACGTGGCTTCCCGACCGGTAAGGAAAAATAGAGATTTCCACCTTTTGCTAAAACCCGTGCAAGTTCTTTACAGGCTTTTTTTGTTCCTTCGGGGTCTAAGGGGTCACCGTAGCGACCTAATCCTATATGTTCAGCAACATGAAGGCAGGAAAGTGATTGAATAGTATTGTCATCATAGGGCATTGCCAATATACTCCCTGAACGGGAATCAAAATTTGTAAGATCTGCTAAAAGAGGACGGATATCTATAAACGTAACATGAGTTACAGCCGTAAGCATCCCAACAAAATCAATCCGTGAGGCAACATCAACATGTGTAGGTGTTTTAGAATTGACAATATTCCTGAAAGCCCAAATATCTTGGTAAAAGTAATGCCTCAAAAAAGGTGTAGTTGATGTTTTATCATGAATATTAGGGAATGAATCTATCAAGCGCGTCTTTTCAGACCCCTTAAGCTGTTTATAGCGAATCCAATCGAAAAGAAAACTAATCATATTAGGAAAAGCTCGAACTAACTTAATTGGGTCGAAAAATACAACTATCCAGCGATAGAACAAGTACCCGAGATTTTTTAAGGGGCTTTTAAAACGGACCATAATGAATTTGAAAAAGTGTTTATACTAATGATAGAAGATATATAAACGCTTTTGGATATTATATTGAATATACTGATTATTGAACTCTTAGATTGTTTTTTTGAGCAACATCATACCACATTTGCTGTTTGTGCTTGAAACAATTTTGTATTTACCCGAAATTAATGAAAAAAAGTTAGGACACCCATACGTTAGCAGAATACAATCTGCATTATAACACTCTGGTTTATCGGAAGAAACCATTACTATATCTTTTTTATTTCTGTACCTTGAAAGTATTTTATACTTTAAAATGGTGGCACTGTTACTGTCTTCGTATCCAATTGAGTTGATATCTTCTAAATCTACATTGAGATCAATGTCTTTTATACAGAATTCCTGTGATTCGTAAGTGTATAAATTTTGATATGTAGGTCTAAAAGAAGTGAGCAGAGCAAAAATACAAAGAATAACAACCGGAATATATATAGGTGGCTTACTAAGCGGCTTATGAAAAAAATAATTGATAAAGACACCCAATGATATAAATACTGAAACTGAAAGAAATATCCATGTTCTTGGGTAGGGAATAACACTATGCAGTAAAACTATAATCGGAGCTGCAAGCAGTATTGATGCAAGTAGTTTAATTTTAGTAGAATTTTGAGTTTTATACGAAGCAATCAGCAATGTAACAATAGCAATAATCATCAATAATAAGGCAGTTGATTCATTCCTAATTCCAAAAATCCAACGTGCCGTTTCTTTGAAATGAGGAATAATTCCCTGAAAAACAGCTAATCTTGGAATCGGTTTTGAATAAGGATTGGCTATAATAGACTTTATTCCACTGATAATAATCACAGGACTGTATAAAATCCCAACACAAAATACTGTAATCAAATTAGACAAAACCAATTTTTTTAAAGAAGGGAACTGTTTTCGTGAGAGTAAAAAATAATACCCAAAAAAAGTTGCAGCTGTAAACGGGTACAGAAATGAGGGCATTGTGTAAAACCAGACTATTGAAGCTAAGGAATAATAAAAAAAGTGTTTACCTGTGGTAGTTTTAGTCTCGGTTATAACCGTTATGCAATAGAATACGATTAAGGAGACTAATAAAACGATTTCATAACCTCGTGCTTGAAATGAATAGAAAAAATTCATGAAAGTAAATTCGAATAAAGTCAAGCAGATAAACGCAACACCCCTATTAAAGAACTTTAGAGAATATCGAAAAAAGAGAATGTTTGTAAATACTACAATGAAGATATTAGGTATTCTCAGATTTACTAACGGATCAAAGGGAAGAATAGATGTAAAGTTAGTGAGAATTGAAAACAAGATATGATTATTGGGAATCGCATAATATGAACAAGAAGCAAGTATCGAATATCTTGTGCAAAACAGATACGTAAGTGCTTCATCAATTGTCACGGGAATTATGTTTAGAAAGTAAACTGATGAAAACCAACCTGCAAAGATAATTCCACTAAGTACAACTCTTTCAGTTACAGACAATGATATGAAGAAATTGCTCCAACCGTTTGTTTCTTGTTTTACAATACTCGCAATTAATATAAGATATTTACATATTGATTTAACTTGTTTCAACAAGTAAATACATAAAAAAATGAATAAAGTTAAAACACCGGAAATACAATATTTATAAGTAACAAATCTATCAATTGGAAGAAATACTTCCTTCAATTGTTTTTCTCGTTCTACCGCTCCCGTTACTGATAAAATAAAATTACAGAAAGTACTATAATCCACAAATATTAGAACTATACATGCCGTGATTAACAGCAAGATAATGCACCAGAGTGTTATTGTAATAAAGGCTTTCATCGTGTTGATTCTTTATTTTCAGAGTGCATGTATCTTAGCTTAATCTAATAGCTTATGGTTGATGACTTCATTTGCCCAATTTAGAATTATCTCTGTTTGCTCCTCAATTGTAATTGATGAAGTATCCAAAAGGCGTGCATCCGATGCTTGAACAAGCGGTGATATTTCACGGTTGCTGTCGAGTTCATCCCTTTGTTCCAGTTCGCGGGCAATTGTGTCGGCTGAAACATTAATACCTTTTGCTTGCAGTTCCGCAGCTCTGCGCTGAGAACGTTCATCAATGGAGGCAATCATAAATACTTTTAGCTCTGCATTTGGGAAAACGACAGTTCCTATATCACGCCCGTCCATCACTACTCCACCGTTTTTCCCCATCTTACGTTGCTCTTTTACCATCGCTTCCCGTACAGGAGCCGCGGCACTAACTTCACTCACAAGTTTTGTAATTTCGGGCATACGTATTTCACGGCTTACATCCACTCCGTCTAACAGCGTTTTCTGACCGTTGGGAGATTGTTCCAGTTGAATGTTAATAGATTGAACCAACACTTGCAAGGCAATATTGGATAATTCAATTCCGCGTCTGATTGCAGCAAGTGTAACTGCACGGTACATTGCGCCAGTATCAATATAAATATATCCGAGTTTTTCGGCAACTTTCCTGGCTGTTGTTGATTTACCGGAGCCGGCAGGTCCGTCCAGTGCGATAGTAATTCCCACGATGTTCCCTTAGTTTAGGGTGAAAGTAATTTAAAAAAAAGAAATTCAAAAAGATAACAATGTTTGGATTTCGGCTATTGAAGCTTTTAGGTCACCAAAACTTTTCAGTACCGGATTTGCTCCTTCTTGCTCTAATTCTTGTACGGTAAAAAGTCCGGTTGCAACTGCAAGTATCGGAATGTTGTTTGCTTTTGCACAAGCAATATCCCCGGGAGCGTCTCCGATAATCAAAGTATTGCCGGATGAAAAATGGCTTTGTTTCACAAATTCATTTGCACGCTCAATAGCAATCGGAGGCAATTTCCTTCTGTCGTGATGATCACACCCGAATGCACCGAACGGAAAATAAGCATTCAGTCCCGTGGGCATAAGTTTTGAGTATGCGCATTCACGGTTATTACCCGTAAGCAGTGCTAATTGAAATTCAGGAAGATTATGGAGGTGTTCTACTAGTTCGATTACATTGGTCAGAACATTTATAGTTTCATCCGAGCTGTGCTTTGGTGTTGCAACCCGTAGTCCTTCTAGAAATTTGTGCGTGATTTCTTCTGAATTATTTTGGGAAATTTCCAGATTATCAAGTATTTCTCTGATAATCTGTTTATCAGTTTTTCCTGATAGGGGAGGAATTGCTGAAGTAGGAATGGAATATCCGATGGCATATTCGCAAGCATATTCCATGATTGCATGTTGAGCCGAACGTTTCATCGAAATGAGAGTGCCGTCTATGTCAAAAAGGATGAGTTTTTTCACGGGATAGTAGAACGTTTACAAGTTCATTATGTTGGCAGTTCGCGTTAATTACGGTAATTTTGCCGTAATCAATAAAGTACGCATAAAGTACGCATTACACTTTTCAAACCACAAAAATAAGAACCTTCTTTATGATTGTATCCGGCAAAAATACGAAGCCGTTGCTTACTATCATCATTGTTAACTACAATGTGAAGGATTTTTTATTACAATGTCTCTATTCAGTTGAGCGCGCGGCAGCTAAAATTGACGTAGAAGTGATTGTAGTGGATAACCGTTCCTCTGATGGTTCCATTGCATATTTATCGCCTCTTTTTCCCTCCGTTGAGTTTATTGAATTACCGGAAAATATAGGATTCGGACGCGGTAATAATGTAGGGATTATGAAAGCAGCAGGTAAATACACTCTTCTGCTTAATCCTGATACTATACTTGCCGACGACACTCTTGTCATGATGGTCGAGTATATGGAAAAGCATCCTGAAGTAGGTATTGCAGGATGCAAGGTGTTGAACGGAGACGGAACATTTCAAGTGCAATGCAGAAGGGGATTCCCGACTCCCTGGGCATCATTCTGTAAATTGTTTGGTCTGCAGCGGTTATTCCCAAAATCTCCGTTGTTTGCACGCTATAACCAGACGTTTCGCTCTGAGGACGAAACATATTATGTAGATGCTGTTATCGGTGCATTCATGTTTTGCCGGACAGATGTTCTGCAATCAGTAGGGGGATTCGACCCTGAATTTTTTATGTATGGTGAAGATTTGGATTTATGTTACAGGGTTTTCCTGAAAGGGTGGAAAACTGCGTTCTACCACGAGACAACCACAATCCATTTCAAAGGTGAAAGTACCCGCCGCAGCTCGATGAATGAAGTAAAGGTATTTTATAGTGCTATGGAGATTTTCGCCCGAAAGCATTACGGGCAATCATTTTTGTTTCTGAGTTTGTTGCGTTTGGGAATAAGGCTTCGCTCACTACTTGCATATTTTCTTAAAAACAAGCGAATAAGTATTGTTTTTTTGTGGGATTGCATAGCAATCAATATCTCGCTTCTTGTAGCTACCAAAATTAGGTTCTCTCATTTTTTAGGATTTCCTGCTTTTGCATACCCGGCTGTATTTATTGTTATTACCCTGCTTTTTATTGTTTCGATGCTTGCAGTTGAAGGATATTATTCCGAAAAAGCACCTGTAAGGAAACTTATATCCGGTTTGATGGTTTCGTTCTTTATCCTTTCGGCTTTTACGTATTTTTTCAAAGAGTACGCATTTAGCCGTGGTGTGCTGCTGATGACAATTGCCTTTACACTTATTGCATCAACTCTACTAAGATTGGGTTTTGTTGTTTTTGATAAATTGCGTGGAATAGATAATAGCAGCAGGATAGCCTTTGTTGGTATGAATACCGATACTCAAAAAATCATCAATTCACTTTCAAATTCTGAAACCCGTTCTATTGATATTGCAGGGATAATAACCACCGGGAATGAAAGTAGTACAACAGCCGTAGAAGGATTACAATTGATTGGAAACATTGATTACCTTGCAAAAATAATCAGTGAGCACCATATTGGTGAATTGATTGTTACCGATAAGGCTATCGATAAATTAAAACTGTTGAGTACTGCGAATGCATTACCAAAAGTCAGATTCCATTTTGCTGAAAATTACGAGGATGTAATTGTATCAAGGATAGTTGCAGATGTTACCGGAATTGAACCAACACTACCGAAAATGCAAATTGCATCGTTCCGTAATCGTTTAACAAAACGTACAACCGACACGCTGATTAGCATTTTTCTTTTGACAGGTGGACTGCCCCTCGTATTTTTGTTTGCACGAAATGTACGTTCAATGCTTTTACAGACATGGAGTGTATTACTCGGTAGAATGAGTTTAATAGGATTATACCCAATCGGTGATACAAAAAGTATCGAAGGAAAAGTGGGTATTATCAGTTTGGCTCACTTAAATAAACCCGAACAACTTTCTCTGGAAGCAAAAGAAGAGTTGAACAGGTATTATGCAGAGAATTATTCGTTCTCGCTTGATTTGGATATTTGTCTCAAATATTTTTGGCGGAAATAGTGGCATCAAACTTTACACTCGATTTTGAAAAACCGGTTCTCGAACTTGAAAAAAAGATCGACGAAATGCGCTCGCTTGCCGGAACATTGGATATAGAGCCTCAGATTGCAGAATTGCAGGTTAAGGTGGAAGAATTGCGGGCAGATATTTATAGTAATCTGACTCGCTGGCAGCGTGTACAAATTGCGCGTCATCCGGACCGTCCGTATTCATCTGATTATTTCAATTCGTCATTTAGCAATTTTATAGAACTGCACGGCGACCGTTCATTCAGAGATGATCCGGCAATAGTTTGCGGACTTGCTCAGCTTGGTTCAGAATCAGTTGTTGTAGTGGGACATCAAAAAGGTCGTGATACAAAATCAAACGTGTATCGCAATTTTGGAATGCCTAATCCGGAAGGATACCGTAAGGCAAGTAGGATGTTCGACCTTGCAGAAAAATTTAACAAACCGATTATTTGTTTGTTGGATACTCCCGGTGCTTTCCCCGGTATCGAGGCTGAAGACAGAGGACAGGCACAGGCGATTGCAGCCAATCTTTTGCAAATGTCGCGCTTACCTGTGCCGATAATAATTGTTGTTATTGGTGAAGGTGCATCCGGCGGAGCATTAGGAATTGGTATCGGCGATAGAATATTAATGCTTGAAAATTCCTGGTACTCCGTAATTGCTCCCGAATCATGCTCCAGTATCTTATGGAGAAGTTGGGATTACAAAGAACAAGCTGCGGAAGCATTGCAGTTAACTGCACAGGATCTAAAGAAAAATGGAATTATCGACAGGATAATCCCGGAGCCTATTGGCGGAGCGCACCGTAATACGGAATTAATGAGTGAAATTCTGAAAGGCGTTCTGATTGAAGAATTGAATGATATAAAAGGTTTGTCGCCTAAAGAACTTGTTCACATGCGCAGAGAAAAATTTGCAGCAATGGGTGTGTGGGAAACTATCGGTTAATTCCAAGGGAAACAATTGAATGGCAAATATTTTACATGTGCTCGGGGTAAGGCTTCCCGATGAAGTCCGGGCTGAAAAGATTTGCAGGGCACTTGTTCAAGACGGGCATACGGTAACGGTTCTTTCAAGGTGGTTTCCTAATCTTCCGGAAAGGGAGGAATTTCAGGGGTACACAGTTCTTCGATTTGGGAAAAACGTTAAATCTTGGCAGCGATTGCCAATATCATTTAATCCATTTTGGAAAAATGCAATCGAGAGGGCAGTATCAGAGTGCAAACCCGATCTGATAATCACTCGTGAAATGCTTTTGGCGGGTGCATCGAACAGTATAGCAAAGAAAAAATCTATACCGACTGTGATAGACATGGCTGAAAATTACCCTGGAGCAATGAGAGG
>CALMMI010000017.1 GCA_937868245.1 uncultured Ignavibacteria bacterium
ATAACTCCTGCCCGTTCACTCCATCCACGAATTCAGAACATTCTACTTCGATTGCGCCTTCCATGAGACGTGCAAAGTCGTAGGTTACTGTTTTGGCTGCAATTGCTCCGTTGATTCCCTTGATAATCAAATCGGCTGCTTCGTTCCAACCCATATAGCGGAACATCATTTCACCCGAAAGGATTACAGAACCAGGATTTACTTTATCCAACCCTGCATATTTAGGAGCTGTTCCGTGTGTTGCTTCGAAGATTGCATAACCGTTGTCGTAATTGATATTTGCACCGGGGGCGATACCGATTCCGCCTACTTGAGCTGCAAGTGCATCCGAGATATAATCACCGTTTAGGTTCATACATGCAATTACATCATATTCAGCTGGACGTGTAAGGATTTGCTGCAAGAACGCATCGGCAATCACATCTTTTACAAGCAGTTTATCACCCGGATTTCCGCCGCAATCGTCCCATCCAACCGCTACATCGCTGAATTCTTCACGTACAAGTTCATACGACCAATCGCGGAAAGCACCTTCAGTGAATTTCATGATATTACCTTTGTGAACAATCG
Source organism: uncultured Ignavibacteria bacterium (assembly GCA_937868245.1). Taxonomy (GTDB): domain Bacteria; phylum Bacteroidota; class Ignavibacteria; order Kapaibacteriales; family UBA961; genus JADJXV01. The sequence continues at coordinate 571 of CALMMI010000017.1, forward strand.
TTAGGTTTTTGCGTCCTTGTGTAAGGGCATAGCGGAGAGCTGCACGAACCAAACGCTTTGTACCCGGTTCGGAAACAGGTTTGATACCGATACCCACCTCACTCGGTGCATCTGCTCCGAAACGAATTTTCTTTGCCATATCCGGGAAGTTCGCTTGCAAGAATTCAAGCATTTTGGTTGCTTCCGGTGTTCCTGCTTGAAATTCAATCCCGGCATAAATATCTTCTGTATTCTCACGGAAAATCACCATATCCACCAAGTCAGGACGTTTTACAGGTGAAGGCACACCATCGAACCATCTTACGGGACGAAGGCATACATACAAGTCCATCAACTGGCGAAGTGCTACGTTTATCGAACGGATACCGCCGCCGACAGGTGTTGTGAGAGGTCCTTTGATACCTACGATAAATTCTTTGATTGCAGTAAGGGTATCATCGGGAAGCCATGTATTCGGACCATAAACATCATTCGATTTCTCACCCGCATATACTTCGAACCATTCAATTTTGCGAGTTCCGTTATATGCTTTTTCAACTGCTGCATCGAACACCCGGACAGATGCTGCCCAAATATCGGCTCCCGTTCCGTCACCTTCGATAAACGGAATAATAGGGTTGTTAGGAACAGAAAGAGTACCGTCGGCATTTACTGAGATTTTTTCGCCGTTGGACGGGGGAGTTAATCGTAGATAAGACATAGCTATGCTTTCAGGGAATGTAGGAAAAAACGTGAGGATTAAATAGAGAAGGCACAAATTTAATCAATTTTCATGAAATAGACAAAGAACAAACGGTGGATAGGGTGCAATAAAAAAGGCGAACCGTGAATTAAGTTCACCTTTAGAGTTTTACTGCTGCAGAAAAACATCAAGAGTCGAAGTAAATAATGAGAATGAGTGCCGTGATTTTCCCTTAGGTGTTAATTGTTTGCAAAACTACTTAAAGAATCTCAAAAAAAGTATTTGGATGTTGATAATAAAGTTTATTATATTGCGGCGCATTAATTAAAGTTTTAATGCCTGTATCTTGTTCTATGATTAATTAATGTCCAATTTCATACTTGTAAACAGAGTCGTGCAGGTCAGGCTGAAAGCCTGATATACCATAGCTTGGGGTATCGCCCCAAGAACATATAAGCAAATATAATATTGCATTAACGAATATTCCACAACCCCCATGACCCCATTCACATACGCCAAAACCACATCTACCTGCCCATGCGGACAGCACACCCGTTTCAACAAGCTAACCTCCCATTCATCAGGTGGGAAATGCTGGACATGTGATAAATTCTTTCCACCTGAACGTGAGTCAAAATCAGATTCGCTCAAAGACTACTACAATTCATTTCCAAAGGAAAAAACCACTATGGAACAAACACCGCATTCAACACCCAAAACATTCATCCGTGAGCATATCTATTGGAATGAAACAGGGGATAATTACCTAATGAAAGTAATGATCTATAAAGACAATTCAGGCAAGAAACATTGCTATCAATATAAATGGGAAGGGACTATAGAATGGAATGACAATGAACAGGCATTCACAAAACGCGGAACATGGCTGCCGGGTATTGAAGGTGTGAATCTCACACTGTACAACGCAGAATTGATAAATATTTTCAGAGCATCCAAACATAGCGATGAATTTGTTGTATATATAGTGGAAGGAGAAAAAGATGTAGATACGCTTTGGCATAAATGCGGCTTGCTTGCCACCTGCAATCCGATGGGTGCAGGCAAGTGGAAGAACAGTTACAGCGATATACTAAAGGGTTTGAATTGCATAATTCTACCCGATAACGATGAAGTAGGGAAAAGCCACGCACAGATGGTGTACGATTCCCTAAAGGGGAAGGCGAACAAAGTGATGATTTATAATTTAACCAATTCAATGCCTGA
>CALMMI010000018.1 GCA_937868245.1 uncultured Ignavibacteria bacterium
CCAGTTACATCATGAGGGATTGTATTGTCTTGCAAACGTACTGTTACAACGTTTTTCTTTGCAGCATCAGTTGCTTTTGTTACGGCATCAACCACTTCGCCTGCTTTACCGAGACCGTAGCCAATGTGACCGTTACCGTCACCTACTACTACGATTGCAGAGAAATTGAAACGACGTCCACCTTTTACAACTTTTGCTGTACGACCTACATAGACAAGTTTATCTTTTAAGTCAAGCTCTGAAACTCTAATTTTTGCCATTATATTTTCCTATTGTATATCAAAATTGCAAACCGGCTTCACGAGCGGCATCTGCGAGTGCCTTAACGCGACCGTGATAAATATATCCGTTGCGGTCGAAAGCAACAGTTGAAATATTCTTAGCAAGTGCACGCTGTGCAAGGAGAGCTCCTACAGCTTTGCTGCCATCACTCTTTGTACCTTCAGCAGTTGATGCTCCTGCAATTTCTTTCTCGGTAGTCGAGGCTGATACAAGTGTCATGTTTTGTGTATCGTCGATAATTTGAGCATAAATATGCTTCAAGCTTCTATAAACACTCAAACGGTAACGCTCCGGAGTTCCTGTTATTTTCTTTCGTACCCGTAATTTTCTGCGTGTACGACGTTCTTTTTTAAGATTTGCACTCATGATACTTTGAATCCTTAATCAACTTTTTTAATTTCACACTTTATTTACCTGCAGACTTACCTGCTTTACGACGGATTTGCTCACCTTCATAACGTACCCCTTTGCCTTTGTATGGCTCAGGTGGACGGAGACGGCGAATTTTTGATGCAATTTCGCCAACTAAATGCTTGTCTATTCCTTTTACATGAATTTGTGTTGGTGCCGGCACCGCAAAATCTATTCCATCAGGTGGAATAAATAAGATCGGGTGCGAATAACCTAACGACAAAAATAGTCTATTTCCACGCATTTCAGCACGATAACCCACACCTTCGATAATTAAATTGCGTTGAAAACCATTTACTACACCTTCAATTGCATTAGCACTGAGTGCTCGGGTTAAGCCATGCAATGCACGAATGTCTTTCAAGTCGCTTGAACGTGCAAATGAGATAACACTATTTTCGTTAGAATAGGATATTTCTGAAGGGACACGAACCATTAGTTCGCCTTTTGGACCCTTAGCTTTAAGGATTCCGTCGGTAAGTGTAACTTGTACATTTGCCGGTATTGTGATTTGCTTTTTGCCTACGCGGGACACTGTTTTGCTCCTTGAATTTTACCAGACTGTGCAAAGAATTTCACCGCCTACATTGTATAGCCGTGCTTGTTTATCGGTCATAACACCTTTTGAAGTAGAAACTATAGCCATTCCGAGTCCGTTTCTTACTCTTGGCAGCTTATCTGCCGGAGAATAAACACGACGACCTGGTTTGCTAATTTTCTTTACTTCTTGGATTGCAGGTAAGCCATTGTGATAGCGGAGGGTAACTCTTACTACACCTTGTTTGTTATCTTCAATTTTCACAAAGTCGTTTATAAAACCTTGATCTTTGAGGATAGTTGCTACTGCAAGTTTAAGATTGGAAGAAGGAGTATCCACTGTCTTGTGCTTAGCAGCAGCGGCATTTCTAATTCTTGTCAGAAAGTCTGATATTGTATCTGATACTGGCATATTATTCTTAACTAAATTGAATTATAAATTTACCAACTTGCCTTGCGGATACCCGGGATTTTACCTTCGAGTGCTAACTGGCGGAAAATATTACGTCCTAAGCCAAATCTTTTATAGACTCCTCGTGCTCTGCCTGTCATATTGCAACGGCTTTGTACACGGGTAGGAGAGCTATTTCTAGGAAGTTTTTGCAAACCTTCCCAGTCACCGGCTTTTTTAAGTTCTTCACGTTTGGCAGCATATTTTTCTACCAATCTTTTACGCTTTTCGTTACGGGCTATTACGCTAGTTTTTGCCATAATTTTATTCTTAGATTACGCTTTACGGAATGGGAAACCAAATTCTTGTAATAAGGCTGATGCCTCTTCGTCGGATTTAGCACTGGTAACGAATGTGATATCCATACCGGTGATACGACTTACTTTATCTACATCAATTTCCGGGAAAATGATTTGTTCTTTGATACCGATGGTTAACGAACCACGACCATCAAATGATTTATCTGAATATCCACGGAAGTCACGAATACGGGGAGATGTGATATTGATTAATCTGTCAACAAATTCAAACATTCTCGCTCTGCGTAGAGTCACATGACAGCCTATTGGCTGACCTGCACGAAGTTTGAAATTGGCAATCGCTTTTTTGGAGCGTGTAATTGCCGGACGTTGACCTGTAATGAGTTCCATTTCGTTTACAGCATTTTGCAAGATTTTTTGATCTTGAGTAGCTGCACCCACACCCATATTAATACAGATTTTCTTCAATTTCGGTACTTGCATGATTGACTTATAGCCAAATTTTTTCATGAGAGCAGGTACTACCTGTTCACGATAAAACGATGCAAGGCGCGGAGCTGGTACATCACCTTTATATTCTTCAATCCGGCGACCTTCCGGTTTCAATTCAATTTTTTTTACGGTTGCTTGCTTTGCCATGTTCTATATCTCAAAGATTAAATTTCTTTACCATTTGTACGCGCAATTCTTACAGCCGGCTTTGCACTTGCTTTGTCGGCTTGCTTTATACTCACACGGGTAGGCTTGCCATCACTGTCAACTAATTGGACATTTGAGTAATGTATAGGCATTTCCATACTTACTATTCCACCTTGTTGATTTGCGGCTGATGGTCTTGAGTGTTTTTTGCGAATACTGATTCCTTCAATAAGGATTCTCATTTTCTTTGAGTCCACTTCAAGAACACGACCGGTTTTGCCTCTGTCATTTCCGGATATTACTGCGACAGTATCGCCTTTTTTTATTTTTAATTTCATTGGTTTGCCTTACTTATAGAACTTCCGGAGCTAGAGAAATGATTTTCATAAAGTTTTTTTCGCGTAACTCACGAGCTACCGGACCAAATATACGAGTTCCACGTGGCTCACCTTGATTATTGAGAATGACAGCTGCATTTTCATCAAATCGGATATAAGAGCCGTCTTTCCGTTGAATTTCTTTTTTTGTGCGTACTACCACTGCTTTGCACACATCACCTTTTTTAACACCGCCGTTAGGAAGTGCTGCTTTTACTGACACTACAATAATGTCGCCGATGCTTGCATATCTTCTGGCGTGACCGCCAAGGATACGAATACAGCGAACACGTCTTGCACCTGAGTTATCAGCAACCACCAAATTTGATTCTTCTTGTATCATTTAAGTATCTTTCTCTTAAAAGCTCGTTACTGTGCGCGTTCAACAATTTCAACTAAAGACCATCTTTTTTTAGCACTAAGAGGACGGCTTTCAACCACTCTTACTACATCACCGATATTGCAGGCATTTTCTTCGTCGTGAGCCATAATTTTCTTAGTTTGCTTGTAGTATTTTCTATAAAGCGGGTGAACAACTTGTCGTTCAATCGCAACTACAATAGACTTTTCCATTTTATTGCTGACTACTTTGCCTTGTCTGATTTTTTTTCTGCCGGGAACGTATTCACCGGTTGCTGCTGTTTGTTCGTTCATCGTTTCCATTATATTATGCTCCTACTTTAAGTGCACGTTCACCGAGAATAGTATTAAGTCTTGCTATATCTTTTGTGAGAGTTCTGATATATGCAGTATTTTGCAATTGACTTAATGCTTTCTGAAAACGCAATTTCACAAGAGTTTCCTCTGCTTCACGAAGTGTGCTTACCAACTCTTCGGTCGTCAATTCCTTAAGATCGTGTGCTTTTCTAGCTTTCATTGTTGGACGTCCGCATCAATTCGTGTAACAAACTTAACTTTTATAGGCAATTTATGGGAAGCAAGACGAATAGCTTCTTGTGCTGCTTCTTTTGATACGCCATCAATTTCAAACATAACTCTACCCGGTTTTACAACCGCTACCCAGAACTCAGGACTACCTTTACCAGAACCCATCCGTGTTTCTGCAGGTTTTTTAGTCACCGGTTTATCAGGGAATATACGAATCCAAACCTTACCGTCACGTTTCAAATAACGATTGATCGCAATACGGGCAGCTTCAATTTGGCGATTAGTAATCCAAGCTGGTTCAAGGGCTTTCATACCAAAACTTCCAAATGTTACCAACGAGCCGCGATAAGCTTTGCCTTTCATTCTGCCACGTTGCGTTT
>CALMMI010000019.1 GCA_937868245.1 uncultured Ignavibacteria bacterium
CCATTTAACCAGATAATACGCCAAATTCTCCGGGTCTGTCATGCCTTCCTGAACAAGTATCACGCGGTTTGTTCTTATATTCTTAGGTACAAGCAAATCACAACATGTAAGAACCAAATCGTAATCACGAGTTACGCCGCGTAAGTCTACTAACAGGAAATTTTCATTGAGGTATTGTTCGGTTTGGCGACGGAATTCTCCACCAAGTATAGAAAAATCAAGCAGTCCGTTTCGCGCTAAAACATCAATAAAGCCATCGGAATAATATGGGGTGTAGTAATGTTCAAACTCAGGTAAATGACCGGCGATTTTATGCATCATCGTCGTTTGATTGAGCGAACCGCATATAAAAAGAATTTTAGGGGCGTTGAGCATTCGTTGGTATTTTCTATGAATTTCCACTTTTTGAAATGCAATTTACGCCACTATTATTACCAGAATGTTTCGTATGTATTATCCTTCTTTAATGTTCAATGTCACTTCCAATGATATAAGTTTGAAGCTATTTTTTACTGAAGTTCAATCTAAACCAGGACAATAAAATGTGGTAAAGTTTATAGAATTGGAGAAGATAAATGTAAATATGAGGTTAAGTATTTCAAATTCGAGCCATAGGGCATAATCTTCCGGAGAATAAAATGGATTGTACTTATCTCATTGCAAAACGTAAGAAGGTAAGATGGTACTGTGATTTGTAGTAAGAATAGTTTTCGATTGAACCTTTCTATCGTCACTATCCCCTTATGGGTCTTCTTTACATCTTTCATTTCTATATACTCAGTAAGTAAAGTAAGAGATACGTTACCTTCTACAGCTCCTCTTAAAATCCCGACCGTAACTTCATTACAAATAAATATATTGCAAAACTGTGCAAGCTCCACCTATCACGCTGCATAAAAAAAGGCAATTATTTTTAATAAAGTAATTGCCTTTTCTTTTTGTTATTGAAATTCCAATGAGTAATTTACAATGTTTTCTGCACAATGTGTAGTAAATACACTTTTCATAAAACAAAGAATATTTCAATTCAAAGTCTCTCAACTTCATCAAAAGAAAGCCGACAGTATCTGTTAATATTTATTCAATACGACCATGGTTTTGTATTTTTCTTGCAAAACTGACCATTTTGCGATTTTAGCGGTATTTTATTTATCTTTTACAAAATGGACTTATTTCCACAAGTCATTACTAAATTTATAGATACATCATATTTGCAGAAAGTTGCAACATGAATTATCTACTCTTTTTGCCAAAATTTAGAGTTGACTTTTCTCGTACATTCTCCATTATTTTTAACGCTTCTTTTCGTAATTTGTAATCATTGATTCGGTATTTGAACCCGGAATTGCTTCATTCTCACAAAAAAAAAAGAGTTGCCGGAATTTTCAACCCATTATAGAAAACAAGGAGTTACAATGCAACTGTCTTTCAAAACAAAGCTTCTTGGCGGTTTTGGGTTATTGTTCGTTATGTTCATACTCATTGGGTGGAAATTGAATCTGGCTTTAGAAACATCCAATCAATCAGTTACGGGGATGACTCATTCAAAGGAAGTAATTGAATCACTAAAAAATGTACGGGCAGCAATCTATGACATTGAAACAGGAATGCAGGGTTTTGTAATTACTTCCGGTAAAGAATATTTAGACCGGTTTCTCTCAGGTTTGGCAAGGATTGATACTCTCAAAAAATCACTCCGGACAGTAGTATCGGATAATCTTCAGCAAAATACAAACTTAGATACACTTGACGACCTGATTAAAACAGAAATAGATATATCTGATGCAATAGTTCAAAAAGCAAGGGTAAGAGGTTCAGAGGGAAGTTTATCAACATTATTTTCACCGGCAGATAAAAAAAACAGACTCCAACTTAGATCGCAAATCGAACTCATGGAGGATTTTGAGAAGAAGAAGTACTTAAACCGGTTGCAACTAATAGAGGATAATGATTCCGGAATCAGATTACTAATTTTTTCATGCTTTATCTTAGGTTTGTCGGCATCCATCCTGCTCTTTATAAGCCTCAGACGATTCAATACTTATCAACATAACTCCAGAATTGAGTTTGAACACCAACTAAAGGAGCAGACTGAAAAATTCATAAGTACCAATCATGAATTGATGAATGAAATTGAAGCGATAAAGAATATTCATAATTCCACAATTAAAAGTGAAGCAAAGTTCCGTCATTTACTGGATTCGATGATTGAAAGTTGCCAAATTATAGGTTTCGATTGGAAATACCTGTACCTTAATGATTCCGCTTTTAAACTAACGGGAAAAACAAATGATGAGTTGCTTGGCAAAACGATGATGGATATTTACCCCGGGATTGAACATACAGGAATGTTTGCAAAGTTAAAGCAGTGTATGGAAGAGCGTACACCCCAATTTTTGGAAAATAAGTTTACTTTCCCTGATGGCAGGGAAGGATATTTCGATTTGAAAATTCAACCAATATCCGAAGGAATCTTTGTTCTTGCTGTTGATATTAGTGAACGAAAGAATGCAAAAAAGGCATTGCAAAAAAGTGAAGCCACCTTAGATGAAGCAGGTAAGTTAGCAAATGTTGGAGGTTGGGAGATTGAAGTTCCTACTATGTCACTGCATTTCTCTTTGCAAACATATCACATTCATGAGCTTAACCCTACAGATAAAATTGATGTTGCACAGGAAGAGCTCAGGCAAATTACACGAATTCATAA
>CALMMI010000020.1 GCA_937868245.1 uncultured Ignavibacteria bacterium
CATCTTCAAAATTTGTATCTGGAAATTTTTCAATGACATAATCAACAAGGGTTTTCTTTGTAAACTTTAGACAGATCTCATTCAAATAACTTGGCTCATAACTTGAAACATCAGATGCATAATCAATTGCTTGTGCTAAAACTTCACGAGGTAATTTGTCACGTTTGAGTTCAATTATTATTAGGTTTCCAAACCTATCTATTCCTAGAAAATCTAGATATCCTGACTTGGTTTTTACTTGCTCACCGATAATTGCAATATCATTACCAAGTATTTCTGGATTACTTTTTATCCAAACTTCTAAGTCTTCTTTTTCTTTCCTCCCATTTGCTGTTAATGAGGATGAAATATGAGTTAGTTTTCCACTAACTATTTGCCAAGTTTTTATTTCTGTAGCCATATGTTGACTAATTATGTTATAAGAAAAAACTTAAACAATATGGATCAATTGCATTGATTTTTTAAAGACCAACATGACTTTAAAGTATAAAAATCCATGACTAATAAACATGATTTGAAATTCCATCAAAATTTCAGTACTCCTATATTCACCGTGCATGTTTGCTATACCTATACATTATTGACATTTTAGAGACATATTCCCTTAAATATGCAATATTTGCAAGTTGCGAACCTTGGCTTTCGAACTGAAGAGTCAAGTAGCAATCTACTTCTGCCGGCTTTTCACCGAATACTTGTTTCAAACCTGCTTCAGTGCTTCCATCATAGGTTCGAAGGGCGTTATAAAGGTTTACATTTGCTGACGGGAATATTGCACTCCAAACTACCTCCCCCTTTACTTTAAACGAGGGTGGAGGATCTTTTGTCAGGAGAACAAAAAAATCTACTTTTAAATGCTCTTTGGTACAAATATTAGTTTGAGGTTGATATATAATGAATCTGATTGTATCACCGTAATCTTGATAAAAAACTATATTTCCTTTTGGAAGCGGATAGACAGCCTTTTCAATCTCAATCCCGCCATCTAATGTAATAAGATGCTCAACGTATTCTGTTCCTGCATCACAAGCACCGTCCAATTCAATCTCACCAACATTATTACATGAACTAAGCCCGAGAAGTACTGCAAATACAACCACAACAAATAATGCAGAAAATCTTTTCATTGAAAACCTCCGATTTTGTAAAATGAAATGTTAGTTTATGACAGTCCTTATTTACGAATAAGCATAACAATACGTAAAGTACATATTCTACAAAACAATAATACAATTTTTGTTGAACCTTTCCAAGTTAATTACAGTTGCGGAAGATGAATATTTTTATCAAATCTTAAACATTAGATTACAAACCGCAATGCCTTCTTAATTAGCTGGTCAGCCGTGACTTCCTCAGAGTTTAGCTCAGCAGCCGCACTGCGGATTGCCTTTTCTGCAATCTGCTTATTGTACCCAAGTGAAAGCAGGGCAGCGAGTGCATCTTGCTGAACAAGTTTTTGCGCACCTATAAACGATATACCCACGTTTTCTTCCAGAGGAAGTTTGCCGATTTTATCACGTAGTTCTACTATTATCCGCTCTGCTGTTTTTTTGCCGATACCCGGCATTTTTTGGAGAGCTACAAGGTTATTCCGTAGGATATGGTCGCGAAGTTCAAAAAGGGTAATGGACGATAAAATTGCCAACGCACTCTTTGCACCGATACCCGAAATAGACGTAATCATCAGAAATGCCTCACGTTCTGCTACGGTAGAAAATCCATAGAGGTTTAAAGCGTCTTCGCGGGGAATTAATAAAGTGTAGATGCGAGCTTTGGTGTTGAGTTCGGGTAACTGTTCGTGTGTAGCAAGTGAAATTGAGACTTGATACCCCACACCTCCACAATCAATTACTATTTCGGTAGGTCTTTTTTCGATTAGTATTCCGTTTAGTTGGGCTATCATAAAATATTATTGAATGAAGTAAAATGTTTTTGATTTGTAGAGAATCAATTTTGACTTGGTTGTGCTGACGAGTTTCTCTTCAAAAATACAGAAACACGGCAAGTCCACAAAGACGCCAAATAATAAACAATCGTAAAAATACTTTTCCTTTACATTCTCGGTTAAAAAACACTATGCATATCTTTGAACGTTCAATCAGTATTAAAGCTACACCGAAAGTCGTATTCGACTTTCATACAAACGTAGAAAATATAATAAAGATTACCCCGCCCGGAATAAAGGTAACAATCATACATGCCGATCCTCCGAAGCTGGGGCAGGAAGTAATCCTTAGGGTAAAGCAATTCGGGATTCTTACTTCCACTATGCACATGAAGTTTGTTGAGTTTGAGGCTCCGCATGTACTTTCCGACAGGCAAGTTAAAGGTATATTTAAATCGCTATTTCAAAGGCGCACATTTACAGAACAAAGCAATGGCACTACTCTCCTCACCGATAGATTTGAATATGAGCTGCCATTTGGAATTCTCGGGAGAATAGTACAAAAATTGTTCGTTGGGAAAATTGTAGAGAAAATGTTTACACATCGTCAGAAAATCACAAAAGAGTTAATTGAAAGTGGACGATAACGTACAATTAGGAAGCTCATGTATAGCCTGTGAATATCATTATTAGTTGATACTGTTATAAATATCATCCTTTTTCTTTTTACCAAACACATTTATTTTTTACAAATATGAGTCCGGATACTATACCGAATAACACAGCCACGTTAAATCCATCAGGTATATTTACTTCAGTAAAACCGGTTTATAAATCTCTCCTCTTTTCTGTGATTATTATTTTATTTTCCATTCCATTACTTCTCTTCCCGTATAATTACCCTTCTGATGATTGCTTTTTTTATTTTGTAATTGCCAAACATTTTGCTGCCACCGGAACCAGTACATTCAATACCATGTACCTAACGAACGGATACCACCCAGCGTGGATGCTTGTGTTATCATCCATTCAATATATATTTAATTTCGGTCATGATAGTTTTCTCCGGGCAGGAATTATTGTGAGTTTAATGCTCGTACTTGCTTCATGGACCAGCATCAGAAATATTTGCTTGCATTTCGGTATTACCAGTTTTAATTCTATATTTTTATTTATTTTCTGCATACTGTTCAGCACAGGAACGGTTGGGTCCGAGGGATGTCTTTACCTGTTTTTATTTACACTATTATTCAGCAAGGTATTACGATACGAGCGGAAAGATTTTGACAATTCAACAATATCCTCAGTTACATTAGGAATATTATTCGGACTCCTTTTTCTAACCCGTCTCGACAGTGTATTTGTAGGATTTTCTCTCTTTTTATTTCTTTCAAAAAGACTATATGATAACCGCAAATCAGGACAAATTTTTGTAACTGCCATAGTAGCGTTGGTTATAGCAGCCCCTTATTTAGTATGGAATATCACCTCTTTTGGACACCTTGTTCCCATTAGCGGCAGTATCAAAAGTATCTTCCCGCATATCCTCTTCTACTTGCCCTCTCTTGGCTTATTTGGGGGCAGTACAGGTCTGATTTGTTTGCTTTTTGTTCTATATCATTTCTTTATACTTCGTAAGCAACGTTATGCTGTAGTGGCATACGCTTGTATTGGTTATGTGATGTTTTGTCTCTATATAGTTTGTTGCACAGACCATACTACCGATTGGATATGGTATTATATACCCGGGTTGCTCCTTGCTCCGTTAGCCCTGTCTATTGCAGCATCAGAAATTTCCTTTTTTAGCGGACAATTCAAAAAAAGTTATACTTTCGTTTTTGCTGGAGTATTTTCATTATTTGTAATTGCTACCGCAAGCAGATGTTGGAATAAAGGAATGTATCCCGATAGGAAAATATCTAAAATCATGAATTTTGGGAAGCCATTCCGCAGGTGGCAAATACAAAGTGCAAGGCAATTACAGAACATAACAGGCAAAGGTGCAAACGTTTTGATATATGACTGGCCAGGTATCATCGCTTATTATTCCGATGTCAATCTACTTGCAATCGACGGTCTTACATCCGATTTCAAGTTTCAGAAGGAGATACAACAATATGGGGTTGATTCACTTGCAACTCTTAAAAATATAGGATATATTGTTGCACCGCAGGAGGACATGGTGAAACCGGATCTAGGGTATGTACAAAAGATAATAAACGGGAATAAACTAGGAATTTACTATTCCTCTCTATATAAAACCCCTGCCGATACGATTGTATTACGCCCCGATAAAACTTGCGGGCATCTTGATGGTAATTTAGACGGTTTTGTCCCTATGAACGTATATCGAATCCAAGAATAAAGAAACTTAGTTCTTACTCAGTTAAATAATAATTTGTTTCAACGTTTCTGCTGCATGAAATTTCTTTTATTACTTATGCTTGTATGGTGTCTGCCGGTACTATCCTTTGCACAACAAGCAGCTAGGAATACTATTATCCAAGGGCAGGTGTCGGATGCCGAAACAAGTGAACCTCTCCGTTTTGTAACCGTAAGGGTAGAAGATACACCTAAGGGTGCGATGAGCAGCGTTGGTGGAAAATTCTTGATTAAGATTCCAACTGCAATGCAGAAAGACAGCTTCTCAATCAAGTTCTCGATGGTAGGTTATCGAACTGAGCGACGAATAATTAAACGCACAAGTGATACCCTTCGTATCAATATCGCCCTCCAACCGGCAGCTTCTCAAGCAATGGAAGTAGTTGTATCAGCTGAAGACCCGGGTGTTAAACTGATGCGTAATGTTCTGAAACGCAAACAGCAGCAGCGTGATTCCCTTTTCAGCTATTCTTACAAACTCTACACAAAATTTCTTGCGAGTACCGATACTATTACTGCTTCCCGCGCAGACAGCAAGTCGGACACAACCATTGCAGCTATTTTTGAATCATACTCAAACGGGTATTTTGCCCAACCTGATAAATATTTCAATGAAATAACCCAACGCAGGCAAACAGCCAATGTACCGCCAGAAGCAAATTTTGTAGCCTTCGGTACTAATATTAACGTGTATGATGACTACGTAACGCTACTAAGCGAGAAAATCGCCACCCCCTTCAATCCAGATGCACTTGATTACTATGATTTTGTACTCGAACGTCAAATTGAGGGTGATTCACTTACCATCAGCCGCGTTAGGGTAAACCCTAAAGGCGACCGCAAACTATTTTCCGGAACTATTGATATTGACCCGCAGAAGTATATTCCCCTTTCGGTAGAATTAACACCAAACCGTGCCGTTCAATTACCGTTTGATGCCCGTTTGGCTTTCGACCAAAAGTTCGAAGAAATCGGACGTTTTGTGCTGCCTACCGGACTTCATATTTTCTCGACACTCGAAGCGGCATTCCTGTGGATACTCTCTCCGCGTTTGGATATTACTATCGAAACGGTTGCATACGACTATTCTGTTAATATCCCATTGAATGACAACCTTTTTATCCAACGGAGGGTCGAGATAAATTCCTCAGCGGAAACATTCGACTCTACTGTATGGATAGACAATCCTATTCTTCCGCTGCGAGCAGAAGAAAGTGCCGCTTATATTAATATTCAACGTAGCCGCGAGAATGCTGATTCTGCAATCGGTTCAAATCTGATTGACCGTACTTTTGGGGTATTTTCGCGTACAGCTACAAGATTAGGACAGCGACCGTTCACAGGATTCGAAGATATTTTCCGCTATAACCGGGTTCAAGGAGCATACTTCGGGATAGGCTTGCGCGATGATCTTTCCACCTTTATCCATTGGACGGCAAAGGTTGGGTACGGCTTTGCCGACAAACGCATTTCCGGTGAACTCATACTCAAAAAAGGGCTTGACGACGCACAGTTATTCTCGGTAGAAGCGTCTCTTTTCCGAAAACTGTACAGGCGTGACAACCCATATATTGTCACCTCGAACGGAATTACTCCCACCGCATTTCTATTCAAGAATGACTATGGTGACTATTACTACTCCAACGGTGTAGAGGCAGCAGCAGAGGTAAGTTTCGGACAATTGAAATTCATCAGGAGGGATATATTTGCACGTCCCCGTGTATTCAGAATATTTGTGCGCAGTGCGTATGAGCAATCTGCACCGAAGAATACCGAATTTGCAGTTTTCGGGCATACGTTCCGCGATAATCCAATGATTATTAACGGAATGATGCGTACATTCGGAGCGGAAATACGATGGGATTATCACCCTCAGCGGCGTATCAGTACTTTCGGGTTTAATCTGAATGCAGAAATTTCCAATCCACGTCTTATTCCCAGTGATTTTTCATTTGAGCATTATTTCGGGTCGCTGCAATTGCGTACGCCAACGCTACCGTTGTGGTTATTGGACCTTCGGTTTTCAGGAGGATATTCACGGGGGAATGTCCCGCCCCAGCGTTTTTTCAGCTTGGAATCATCGGCAACGTATGTGGCAGCCGAAAGCGTATTTCGCGGGATGAATGTAAAGGAATTTTACGGTGACAGTTATGCAGCCATTGCATTGGAGCATAATTTTGGCGAGGTGATACCGGGTGTTTTGCGCATTCCAAACATTGCATCATTCGGAATTGAGTTTATCACCATAGCGGGAGTGGGATGGACTCAATTTTCACAACAAACCCTGGATTACACCAAAACAAAACTCCCCTCAACTTCCGCTACTGCTGACGGCTGGTATTATGAGGCGGGGCTTGGTTTTAATAAGATTGCACTGTTTTTGCGGTGTGATATATCCGCACGTTTTTCACAGCGCAGTGTACCAAGGTTTGGGCTTACGCTTTCGGGGGCTACGTATTAGGATAAACGTAAATTATACCTTATCATTTTTTTAAAGTAAATTAAATATGGGATATGAACCTCTGTTCAATAAAACAATCAAAATGACAGCTTCACTGCATCGATAACAAATACAATGTCCATGCTAACTAAAACTCTACTTTTTATCATATAATCTCCGTATTCTTCAAATTCACCTCGATAAGGTAAAGCATATCCTGCACTTAATCTAAGATTAGTTGCATCTCCTAATTGAATGTACCATCCAATACTTAGAAGTAGAGAACTAAACCTAAAATGATTATTTCCATCAATATTACTGTAATTGTTTCGAGTTGTGTAATTTGTAATATTATAGAGACTTACTGAAATTCTCTTTTCATTAAGTGGAGTAACTACAATTCCTTGAGAAGTTATCCGACCGTCAATATCAATAGCAAACGGAAGAAAAAAAAACGTGTAAGCAATTGCACCAGGAAAATCTAATCCATAATTCATTTCAACAGCTATAAGTCGTTATACTTTATTCCTATACCAATTGTACCTCCTTTTAAATACCCTAATCCTATAATTGGTTGAAAGGTAAGTGTTGTTTTGTTCATGCTCTTTGAATCAACACTTGCTGAATCTTGGGCTTTCACATTACCGGCAAAAGTTGCAACAATTAAAAGTATTAATAACAGCTTCATGTTATGAAAAATGGTTGAATGAAAATTACAGCGCAGTGTGTCGAGATTTGGGCTTACGCTTTCAGGAGCTACGTATTAGGAGGGATAATAATTTTCTTATTAAATCAAATATTTGAATTATCTCTGATTATTTGAAATATTTCATTAAATAATTACAAACAATACAAGTACTCAAAGAGTAACTTTGAAGTCATAAATTGTAAGAACAAAATCAAGACCTATCATTATATCCGAATAATTATCTGATTTACCTGCGTACTGTTTCGCATATCCTGCGCTCATTCTAAAAGTAGTTGTTTCACCGGTTTGTATCTTCCAACCAGCCATCGCTTGCCACGCACTCATGGAACTCAAATCATTAGAGTTTATAGTGTTGTATAAAATTAATGAAAAACGTTTTTCATTAAAGGGAGTAACAATAATACCTTGTGATAAAGTACGTCCTCTCATATCAATAGGTAAGAAAAAAAATATTACTCCAACCGAAGCAGGAAAATCAAGACCGGCTGTGGCTTCCATTGTAACAATTTCGTTAAGCTTTACTCCTATACCAATTCTACCACCATTTAAAAGTCCAAGCCCAATTATCGGTTGAAAGGTAAGTGTTGTTTTGTTCATGCTCTTTGAATCAACACTTACTGAATCTTGAGCTTTCACATTACCGGCAAAAGTTGCAACAATTAAAAGTATTAATAACAGCTTCA
>CALMMI010000021.1 GCA_937868245.1 uncultured Ignavibacteria bacterium
GGTGCGGCGACCGTTGGGTCTCCCGTTTATGGGAGTTCTCACGATGGGAATCTCTTATTCTGCGTTTAACTGAAAAAGGGTACTTTCCTCTGTTGTTGGGTGGTAAGCAGGAATACGAGAAGAATTTGGAATTGTCGCAAAAAACTGGTGCATATTGTCCCCCACCGAGAAAACTTCCAGAATTTACAGCCTTGATGAACCAGTGTGATATTGTTGTAACCGGTGTTACAATGGCGTTGCATCTCGGCATTGGGTTGAAAAAAAGAATTGTGGTCATTAATAATATCTTTAACCCTTACGAATTCGAACTCTACGGACGTGGAGAAATTATTCAACCTGAACTTGAATGTAAGTGCTATTTCAAACAGACTTGCACAAATCCTGACTACAGTTGTATGGAGCATCTGTCGGTAGAACATGTTCTGGCTGCAATTGAACGGCAAATACCTGCACTTTGATTTAACTTTTACACTGAACCGCCACTCATGCTTTTACCTACGAACATATCACGACCTCTTCCCCATTTACTTGCAATAGAATGGAACGACGGATATAGTGCAACAATTCCCCTCGAGAAATTACGGGATGAATGTCCGTGCGCTTTGTGTAAAGGTGAACAAATAATGGGGCAACCGATTTCGTTCGGAATAAAGATGTTTGCTCCGGGAATGAATGAACTTGAAAAACTTGTTCCAGTAGGGAATTACGGAATTCAAGCATCATGGAAGGACGGGCATGATACAGGGATATATCCATGGCAATTACTTCGCCGGATAACAGAACAATACAATACAAAGGATAATCCTAATTCACAGATAGATACTTCACTTAACGGAACGACGAAAAAATAAAATTTACCTTAACTTTATGTACATATCAAATATGATAGCAATTTTTTCATAAAATTGCAGCATTTTTGCAGTGAAATAACTTTAAAATATTTATTGTTTCTTAGCAGGTTATCTGCTTTTATTAATTTTCAGGAGTTTAATTATTATGAAATTCAGCGCAATTGCTGTTTTCTGCTTGTATGTAATAGCGATGCAAGCATGTTCGGAGGAAAAACCGAAAGAAGGAAAAACTACTATGCTAAAAACCCAAAAAGACAAAATAAGTTATAGTATTGGTGTGCAAATCGGAAAAAATCTCAGTGCAGGTAAATACGATATTGACCCGAAGGTTTTGTATGATGCGCTTAACGATGCTTATACAAACGGTAAGCTTTTGATGACAGAAGAAGAAATTGGTCAAACTATGCAACAATGCCAAGCTGATATGGCAGCAAAGCAAGAAGCTGAAGCAAAAAAAGCAGGTGAGGCAGCACGTAAAAAAGGTGCAGAATTTCTTGCTGAAAACAAGAAAAAACCTGGAATTATTACAACTGCTAGTGGTCTCCAATATCAAGTGTTAAAAGAAGGAACAGGTCCATCTCCTAAAGCTGATCAAACAATAGTGTGCCATTATACCGGAACGCTCTTAAATGGAACAAAATTTGACAGCTCTGTTGATAAAGGTCAGCCTATGGAAATTTCTCCTAATCGTCTTGTTCCAGGATTTTCAGAAGCACTTCAGCTCATGAAAGTTGGATCCAAATTGAAAATATATATTCCTACAGATCTTGCTTATGGTGATCGTGGAGCACCAGGTGGTGTAATTGGTCCCGGTGAAACGATAGTATTTGAATTGGAACTTCTCGGAATCAAGTAAACGAGATTTTCGTTTTATAATTTGAAAAGCCCAGTTGTTAGTACAACTGGGCTTTTCCGTTTTTATGAGTAGAGTGCAGCTACTTCCTAATAAATCTGATTCCCTGATTCCCTGCAATAATTATTTCTTGAGCAATATTGATGAATAAACCATGCTCAACTACTCCTGCCCGAGATTTTAAAGCATTTGCGATTGACTCAGGTGATTTCATCACACCAAAATTACAATCCATTATCAAATTGCTTTGATCCGTGAGGAAATTTGACCCGTCTTCTGTTTGCCTTACCGATACTTTTGCACCCAGTGATTCGATAAATCCAAATGTTGCACGCCATCCAAAATGCATTACTTCTACAGGGACTGCCCATTTCTCGCCCAAATATTCTGAATACTTAGTTTCATCAGCAATATAGATACATTTCTTGCTTGCTTGTGCCACTATTTTTTCACGAAGTAATGCTCCTCCCCCGCCCTTTATCATATTCATTGCAGAGTCGATTTCATCTGCACCATCGATGGTTATGTCGAGTATGTGATTGTCTTCTAATGTTGTGAGCGGGATTCCAAGTTCAGTTGCTTGTTGCTTGGTTTGCAATGAACATGGGATTCCAATTACATCGTGAAGTTTTCCTTCGTTCAAAAGTTGGGCAATTTTTCTTAGGGCAAATATTGCAGTGCTGCCATGCCCCAGTCCGACAATCATTCCGTTCGTAATAGAATCTACTGCTGCTTCTGCTGCAGCTTGTTTAAATTGGGTTATCATTCGTTGGTTGTATAAGAGAATATTCAATGATTTACTATGCGAAATTACGTCAATAATTTGTGAAAATCATACACCGGATGCAGTATCCTGCGATGTTGCGTAACAATTTGAAATGAAAAAGTGAATTCGTTTATTGAATAACAACAACTTTCTGAGATGAAACTACGGATTCATGATCCATAAGCAGTAACTGATACATTCCGGTTGATAGTGTGTTAAGCGGTATGGTAACAGTAGGTTCGTTGATTTCAAACAACAACTGCTCAACTCCTACCATGCTGACTAATCGTAAAGTATTGCCAGGTTTTGTCCCATCACAAAAAACTGTAAGTGTACTTGCAGTAGGATTAGGATATACTTTAACTATTCTTGGTTGAAAATTTTCAGGTTCTTCCTTAGCAGATAAAGTTTTTTTAGTAAGTCCCACTGTAATTTTTGAAGGTGCCGACAGTTTTAAAATAAGTGTATATACTCCTTTTATTATTTCAATTCCAAAAGAAGATATACTGTCTCCTGTTATTTCTGTTGCCGGAAACAAAGGATGTAAAACTATTTCACCTGCTTTTGAAGCATTTACAGTAAAGAGAGTATCATTGGTGTAATCAATAGCTAGATTCATTCTTGGCGTAGCTTTCATAATTACGCTACTGTCTGCCGATAGCTCTGTTCCTTCTCGCATAAATGCTGATACAATTCCTTCATTTGTAGGAGCAAACGACCAATAGCTGAGCCGGGCATCGGTTTTCAGGGTTTTTGTTTCTACTGTATTTGTTAACCACTCGATGGTAGTAGTATCTGATTGTGCAGCGAAGAAATCCCTGCGATTAGTAACCGAGTCTGTAACAATTGAGGTTGCAAAATCCACTTCACTGCTCATTACATTACTTAGAGCAGTAGTTTTATCAATCGGTGCGATAAGTGAAAGTATAGCTGCTTTTTTTGCAGGTGAAGTTTTGCCAAGAAATACTGTATGTTTCCCGGTTGCATTATAAGCAGCCTCATGAACAGCAGAATCTGTTATAAAATTCATTGGTGTTTGCCCGTTTGCATTTGGTGAGGCTACACCAACCATAAAATCAGGTGATTTGAAATATCCTACATTATTAGTGCTGCTCAATTGTTCATTCTTGCCACCCGAATGAAACTGCCACGTATATGAATGTTCATCATTTGAACTGATAAAATCCGAATTGATAAAATACGATTTACGGATAAAAAGAAACGAACGTGAAATATCTGTATTGAGATAGTTTGTACGTACTTCTCCATAGTGAAGTTTGGGCAGTCCCATAGCATTTTCGATGAAACCGTTTGCATCGTTTGGTTGTGCAGGCGAGCCAATCACAGGACCGTTTCCATCCACCAAAATTAAATTATGATTACTTGCATTACCAACTTCACTACGTCTTACATAACTTATATATCCTCCGTCTCGTGCAATCGGTTCACCACCTTTATAAAACATGAAACTGGAAACATCTGCTTGATTATGCCCTGCCCCGCTTGTCCGTGCCAAACCATTTGCTCCGCAAACGTGCATATAGATTGCGTTTGAATCTCGAGATGAGCGAAAAACTAAGTCTCCACTGTTCGGTAGAAAATTTAGGTAATCTTCCTTTAGTTCAATTCTAAGATTTGAGTATGCTGCAATATAATTAGCACGCATATCGACAGTTGAATTTAACTGGCTTGCATAGGTATTTGTGCCGGATGAATTTTGGTGAAGTCCTGTTGTATATGGTATTGTTACTAATTCAAGCTCCGGGAATGCAGTATTTACGTATGTATCGCCAACAGGCGGAAGCGTACCGTCCGGCAGTGTGATTTTATAAATCCACTGCCAAAGTAGCTTATATTTATTATCCAGACGAGGATTTAAAATAGTTCTTTCTTCGTTGTTGAAAGTAGTTGTTATCGAAGTATCAAGGAGGAAATTACCCATTCCCAATATAAAAGGAATATCATTCAACATTGCATACCGCAAATAATATGGACCTTCGGCATAACCTGCAATAGTTGTAGAATCGGATTGCCTTGCAGCGTCACGCCAGAAGATATTATCCATATTCCATAATGCAGCATTAATCCAGTTTATGGGTTGCTCATTTGGGTCGGTGCTTGTGGCATCATTAAGTACAACGGCGGCAACTCCGAGTGCACCGCATGTCATCAAAGCATGATTGTTTTTTACGGTAGATAGAAACGTAAGTCCAAAAAAAGAACGGGTGGCTTCGCGGTATAAATTACTTGCATACTTCTGCAAATTAGTTTTAGCTGATGTAAGCAGTGAATCGGGAACATTTGCACCCTTGAGCAAATCATACGCAGAAAGGTAATCAATCATATCTTTCGATCTCCACTGCCAATCATCGTAATTACTTGGGTTTGTAATTGAAATTGCCGGAATGGTCGAATTAAGAGTGTTAAGCAGTAGTAGAACCCGTTTCTTAAGTGAATCGGCTTCGTAAGTAGAAAGAGTATCGGTTTTATTTTGAACCCATTTGTAGTTCATTAAGAGAACAAAAGCGGCATTTTTTGCTATTCTTGCGCGTTCACGTCGGGCTGAACTTTCTGAATTATCGGCAGGGATTGGTGATAATGCACTCTGATATACACCTGAAATAAGATCGGAATGTCCTTTTGAAATATTTTCCTTCACATTAGAAATTTGGGATTTGTTAAGTAGTATTCGCGGATATGTTACGGAGGAATTAGCGGGTAGCCATGAACCTGTTTGGGCGAAACAGCAGTTTTCAAAAGCAGTAAGTGTTATGATGAGAGAGAAAAAGTAAATAAAAGGATAGCTTGTTGTCTTTGAAAGGTAGATAGAAAATTTGTTCATGGATAAAAGGATAATAACTAAAGTATAGTTTACGCTGTAACTGAAATAGTTGGAGGTGGTTCTACGGTTGAACTTTTTTGCGGTTTTTGTGTTGCAGTCAATCCGGTTATGGTGAATTGCTGAGATTCCAATGCCGTGCGTAAATGGGGGAAATTATCCATTAACCTCCGAACACTATCCAATTGATGGGCATGAAAGCCAACATTTAAACGCTTATCCAATTCAGCTCCTGCAACGGTAACTTCGCCCATTGTCTTTGTTTCCATTTTCAAAGAAAAATGGCGTAAGTGGTTGTTTGTCTTGTCGGCATTGTCGTACGTAAACTCAGCAACTTCGGGAGGGTTCTGATTTGGAACAGGAAA
>CALMMI010000022.1 GCA_937868245.1 uncultured Ignavibacteria bacterium
AAAAGATATAACTACTCGTAAATCCGGTATTCCCCAAGTCGAAATTACTGTTCTGTACTAAATTCACCGGTTGGGCGGTTGCAGCGTACATTGCAGAAAATAGAAGTATCGATAAAAACAGATATGTCTTCATGATGTATGGATAGTACCATTTATAATTGTGTCAGCCGCTCTACTTTATTCTCTTTATTTGTTCAATGACGATTTTCTCTCTTATATTGTTACAAAACTGTATAATAATGGCAAGTATAGGATTCCACCTGGAAAGTTCTATGCAATTTCCTTACTGTCCAAACGAAACAACCTTCTTTACTTCATCATACATCCCTGAATTAATTCTTACAAAATACACACCCGGAGGAATGTCATACTCAATAGAATATTCTCCTGCTTCCATTGCACTGTCCACTAAAGTTTCTCTGAGTGCTCCCAAATAATCGTAAAGTTCAAGGCGAATTTTCCCAGGCAATCCCAAGCCAAACTGTACCCTATTTTGCTGAGTTGTCAAAAAGTAACGCTTACCTGTACTGCTGATCATTCGAATTCTCTTACCGCAATATTCATTTAGTTGAAGTACATTTCCTTGAGCGTTTACAGCTTCACAAAGTTCAGTTTGGGTAGTAGTAGCCGTTAGTTTCATTTCAAAAGTAGTATCGTAATTTTGTGGAATAAATGCATTGAATCTCAAGATAACATCACCATTATCACCTGTTCCATTTAACGAAAGAGAATTTTTCCCCTTTTGTTCAACTGCTGTGATATTATTAGTAGTCTGAACTATGCCATCAAAATTTACAACCAAATTGTCATATTTGAAATCAACATTCCATGAATATACACCTACGGGGACATGTAAAATTGTTTGAAAATTCTCCCCGGGTTGAATGATAATTAATGCAGGGCTTAGAGTGAACGGTTGTTCACTTTGAGAACGCACGCTAACTAGAACAGTATCCTGTTTCACACAACCTATAGAATTAGAAACCGTTAGTATGTACTCTGTACTGGTTAACGGGTTTGCATCCGTTTGGCTTGAATTTGGTGTTGACAATCCAGTTTGTGGTTCCCATGAATACGTATTTCCCGCTATCCCGGCAACTCCGAGTATTGTAGGTTCACCTCCACATATTGTCTTATTCTCACCTGCGTCAGCTACCGGTAGGGGTGCTACGCTTACAACTACAAATGCAGTATCTACACAAGATCCTTTTGATACAATTACTGTATAGGGTGTTGTTGAGATTGGAGTGCAAAGCGGGTTTGCACTGTTTGGATTATCCAATCCTATTGTTGGTAACCATTGATAATTGCTTCCGCCGCTTGCCGACAACCGTACACTTGCTCCTTGGCAAACAACTGTATCTTTTCCGGCATCCGCCTTCTGAAAGGGAACGACACCCACATTTACAAATGCTGAATCTTTACAATCCCCACTCGACACCAAAACCTTATAACGTGTTGATGATTGCGGCGTACACACAGGGATTGCGCTATTCGGATTATCCAAACCTTCAATTGGTGACCAGAGATAATCTGTTCCACCGCTTGCCGATAACCGTACACTTGAACCTAAGCAAACAGATGTATCCCCTGTTACTCGAGCTGTAATATTACCAACTGATACTAGAACCGTATCCATAGAGCTGC
>CALMMI010000023.1 GCA_937868245.1 uncultured Ignavibacteria bacterium
TACCCGTTTCTATTGCAGGAAGTGCATAACCCGGAATAGTATCCACTGAAAGTAAGGTATTCGTATTGGTATAAAAACTTAAGTAGGAAACATTATTACTTGGTATATTCTCTTCCTTCCGAAAAGAATAACAATCAATCGAGTTTTTAAGGGGACGTACCGTGTAGTATCCTGTTAAAAATGGAAAATCTACATATTTTCTACCAGCATATATACTCAGTACTTGTCCGGTTGGAGGTGAATAAGGAAACAGGAAAACAAAATACGAAAGCGTATTATTTTGTAGTAATCCCAATGTTCCGTTTTGATAATTACAGGAATAAATGGTAACATCGCGTGTATCGTATGAGGTTGAAAAAAAACTGTGGAAATAGCCGTTTTCATTCTCAAGCCACACTATATTCGTACTCACCCCGCAATAGGTATAAGGAGTATTAAATTGACGGATTCCCGATTCTTCATGGTACAATGTATGTTTAAGGTAAGTATAACCGGAATCATCCCGAAGCATCGTTTCAAAAATATTGGTGTTTGTTATCGTCTGATTACCATACTTATCGCTGCTTCCGGCAATGCGTTTCACTAACTTGGTTTTTAGCGCATAGGATGGATAAACATCTGCATTGATATAATGGTATTTCGTAAGTGTCGTGTCCTTAATCCCGTCATTGATGGTCAATGATATACTATAGGAACGTTGGAAAATAAACGTATGAACGGGGTCTTTTTCTGTTGATGTCGTTTTATCCCCGAAATCCCATTTATAGGATACAATAGATCCTGAAGACTTATTTTTGAAATGAACTGTATGGGGTGCTGATCCATACGTTGTATCTGCGTCAAAGTCTATTACCAAATCAAGAGGAAGAACTTCTATAATTTTCTTTTGAGTAACAGTATGCTCCCCGGTATTGTCCTTTACGGACATACTGATGTCATATAGTCCGGGTGCAGTAAATTTATGACGGGGATTGATTAAGGTCGCTGTTTTGGTATCTCCAAAATTCCACTCTATTGTACTGCTGTCCAATGAAGGGATAACAGGACAAAAGGAAACCGTATCACCTTGATATATTTTTACCTTATCTACTGAAAACGTATAGACAGGTGCAACAGTATCTATAAGAGCGTTGATAATCCTGAGCCTCTTATCTTTACATGCCGCTACAACATAATTTGAGTGAGGAATAACTAAGAACTGAGTAATAAGGTTGGCAATCGGTTGTTTCAATACGCCGCAAACTTCTCTCGTACCCGGTCGGATTGTATAAATTGTATTGTCATTCGGAGAATTTGCAAGGATATATTTATTATCGGCGGTATAGACCAAGCTGTTTACCGTATAAGGATAGATATATAATTGACTTGCCCTGGATGAATCAACATACCATGTGGTAAATGTACTTCCATTGGTCGCTGCAATATGCTTTCCATTCGGGGACAGTGCAATACCATTCACCGGAAAATCTTTAAGGGTGTATGTGGCAAGCTTCATTCCCGTATCAAGCAGAATACCTGCATAATTGATATAATTCGTATTCCTGCTTATATAGACTTCTTCATACGAATAGTTGGAAATCACCCCTAAAACATCTGTACCAAATATATGGACAAACCGTTCTGTGTTCGGGGTAAACAGTATCCGTTCAATCAGACTGTCTCCAGATACGGTTTTCTTTTTGAATGCGCCTATTGAATATTTGGTTCGTTTCTGTCCGCCATCAACATAATAACTGTTATATCCTATATAAAAACTGTGCATGATGCTGTCATAATCCAATTGAGCCACTGCACTAATTTCCGTATCCGAAAGCGATACTATTTCCTCATCCGTATCATTACTGCGAACAAGTAACGTATAGACATCAAGACTTGCTTTTTTGACACAATGAAGGGAATAGGTTCTGCCGTCCGAGTTAAAACAAATACAATCTATCTGGGCAAAATCCTGTGCATCTAAAAGGTGTGAAAATACTATCGTGCCACTGTCAAGATTCCATTTCCGCAACGTATAGTTCCATATTTTACCTTCCTTTGTTGCTGTATAGGTGTAAAGATATTTTCCGTCAGGGGAACAAATCATTTGGAACGGTGTACTGGCAGAATCTATACTTTCCTTGTATCCGCCCATATCCTTCCAACCGCTTTGGGATTGCAATGTTCCAAAAGAGATCAATGCAAGTGCCGTTATAAGAATGTATTTCAATGATATGTTCCTTTTACCGTTTATTTGATAATATGGATTTGTCCGTGCCTGACTGAAGTAGCATCCGAAACACTCACAAATGCCACTCCTGAGCTTAAATCACGTATATCAATCGGTATGTGATTCTTGCCGTTTTCCACCATTACATCTTGCTTATAGAATATTTTTCCCAGTACCGATGCTATGGTAATTGTAACACTCTGGGAAGCAGGTGAATAATACTCCATCATTATCATACCCTCGGTTGGATTAGGAGACAATAGAATGTCGTTTAGCTGGGGTGTTTCAGGATAATTATCTTCTTCCACCGAAACATGTATATCCTTCAAGTACGGATTCTCGCTTGCATAGAGTTCTGCATCATTCCCGTCATTACGGGTAAAAAAGACAGTGTTCATTGTTGTGCCAAAGGATACATCTACACACGTTTGACAGGCTGTTACATCATAACCTGCAAAAGCATTGGATCTGCCTCTTTGTATATCCCCACGAAATTCACCAACTATTACACCAGTGGATTTTACTGCTATAAATCCGGGATAACCGATTCTTGGTGTCCCTGTAATGGCATACGTTTCGTCATCCATCCGGGTAATCCGTTTAAATGTACTCCATTGAGGAACGTATTTCGTGTATTCTATACTCCCCTTCTCATCCATGATAAGTATTAGACCGGATACGGAAGATGAAATATTTCCGCTTGTGTCTTTCATTGAGATTGTACTGTTGCCGCACAGCATGTACTTGTTATTGGGTATACGGGTAATATCAACAATAAAATCAGAATTCGGACGCAATATAAACATCGAATCTATAAATGTTCCCCCTGAATCATACCACCGAAGTTGTAATTGCTTGGTAGCTATCGAATCCTCCCTAAGCGGCGATACTACCGAAAGAAACTTATCTGCGTTTGTCTCTACTGCCGGAAGTGCATAACCCTTCACTGCATCCTTTGCTAATAAGGTTGTCGTGTCCCTGTAAAAGCATAAAAAGGAAGAATCCGTCGAAAGTCCTCTATCGTTTCTGAATGAGTAGCAGTCAACACTGCTCCTAAGTGATTTTACAGTATAATACAGTGTATAATAAGGGAAAGTTGCCGGAGTGCCTTTTCCATTGGTGTCGATAATATAGGTGAGATTATCTCCCTTATAATAAGGAGGAGCGTAGTGAATTGCGAAATACGAAAGTAAATTATCATGAAGCAAACCTAATGTACCATTACCACCTGAACAATGATTCAATGAAATATCCAATTCTACCGTTGATGTTTCTGCTAAAAATTTACCTATTGCTCCATTAGGTTGAAGCATATACACATCTGTTTGCGCTCCACAATTATCAAATTGTTCGTATGAGCTGCTATGAGTATCATGTTGATACTTAATCTTTTTTAGAAATACTTCTCCGGCACTACTCCGAAGCATATTTTCAAAAACATACGTTGTCGAATTTGTGTACGAAGAATATCCGCCTTGAGTACCAGATACCTTTTCCATAAGATTTGTTTTGAGCAGATAAACTGGATACTCATCGGCATTGATATACTGTAATTTCCTAATGGAGGTATCCTTAACCCCGTTATTTACCGTCAGTGTTATCGTATAAAAACGCTGCTCAGTGAATGTGTGGAGTGTATCTTTTGCACCGGAGGTTGTTCCATCACCAAAATCCCATTTATACGATACGATTGTTCCCGTACATTTACTCGTAAAATGAACGATAAGCGGAGCACTCCCATATCGGACATCTGTTTCAAAATCAAGAGTGACGGGATTAGGTGTTACTTTTACCTCTACCAATTGTTGTTCTCTTATGATATGCTCTCCGGTATTGTCCGTAACTTTCATTATAATATCATAGAGTCCGGGAGTATCGAATTTATGACGCGGATTTACTGATGGTGAAGTCTTTCCATCTCCAAAATTCCATTCTACACTACTGCTGTCTAATGAAGGAATGACTGCACAAAATGAAATTGAATCATGTTGATAAATGCTTGTTTTATTATACGTGAATGAATATGATGCCTGGAGTGTATCAATCAGAGTAGGGATAAGACGAAATTTACCGTCTGTACATCCTGCAATACTATAATTAGAATGAGGCACGGCTACGAGGCGATTGATACTTCCGAAAACCGGATTTTTGATCATACCACAAACTTTTCCCATTCCAACGTTGATTGTCTTGATGGTGCTATCGTTCGGGGAATTCGCTATTAAGTAGCTGTTGCCGCTAAAAGAAAAACAATTCGTATAGGTTGTAAAATATCCCAATTGATTATACCGGAACGTCGAATCTATATACCATATCGTATAGGTGTTTTCATTTGTAGCTGCTACAAGCGATCCGTTCGGTGATAAGGCAATTTGATCATAGTGGTATTGGGGGCTAAGGTCGTAGCGTGCAAGGTTAATCTGTCCAGTGCCTGTAAAACCCACATAATTGATAAAGTTCGTATTGGTAGTAGTATTGGTTCGGTTTTTTGATTCCTGAAAATTGTAATTTGAAATGGATGCTATCACTTCCATTCCTATTCTATGGGTAAAATTATCGGTATTTGAGCCGATAATATCATGCTCTATGACACTATCTCCCGATATGGATTTCTTTCTTATTGTACCATTGGAATACTGCGTTACATCCGCTCCGCTGGACTTATAATAATTGCTGTTATAAGCTACATAAAAACACCGGAGAACACTATCATAATCCATCTGTTTTATATTCTTTGCACTTGCTCCCCCTCTGTCAATAC
>CALMMI010000024.1 GCA_937868245.1 uncultured Ignavibacteria bacterium
GTTTGTTTGTAGGTTGACTTCATTGTAGTATTGAAAATAACAGATGAGATTAATTACCAAGTACTAATGGAAGAACATCGGCTTCAAGGGTTACTCGGAGCTTCAAAATTGCAGTTTGTGCCCCTTGTACATTTGCCTTGTTTGTAAATATCGCCTGACCAAACGATGGAAGCATTGCACCGATTGCATCGATGGATGCATCAATTTCACGTTTGCAACGTGCATCAAGTTCAGTGTTTTTAGCTGCAACTAACGTTGATATACCCTTACCGGAAAAACTTCCGTACACTCCGTGATACAGATTGCGTACACTCCGTATATTGTCGGCAAAATCAGCATTGGAATTGTCGCTGAATTGAGATTCCTCAAGCTGGCGGTTTGCTTCTTTAAAAGGGTCATTAATCTTTCCGTTGGCAACTTCGTCGCAAATTTTTATCATTCCTTGAATAATTTCCTGAACTGCCCCCTTTTGCGAGGTATAGACACTGCTTCCGGTAACTCCGGCATTGATAAGGTTGGCACTGTAATTATCACCGGAAACATCCCACGAATTAAACAGTTGAAATACTGCTTCCTTAAAGCTTTGTGTAGTTGCTGTTAGGTAATCAATTTCCCGTGGAGTAAAGTCCTTTGCAGTCTTGGTGTTGCTTCCTCCGAACAATAGATACTCAATAGTGTGAAAACCCCGTTGAGTGGTCTCGAGTTGGTTGATTCTTTCTTTAGTGAGTTCTTCATTTCCATTAAGTACACCGTCTAGGTCAATTTTGTTTACGGGCCAGCTATCAATGTTAGGGTCTATACCCTTTGTATCCACAGGACCGAATAGGAATGCCTCGCTTTGCTCCCACGGACGGCGTGCATCGCGCCAAGCCTGTTTTGCAGAATTGAGAATTTCATCTGTTTGCGAGGTTTTAAGTAATGCAACAAGGGAATCCAATGTTTGGGCGCGAGTGTACATATCTTTATAGGTTGGAGTAATTACACCCGTTGCAATGTCGGTCAATGTAGCTTTTGCATCAAGGGTAGTTACATTCGATGATGTCGAACTATCAGAGCATCCGCTGTTCATGAGCGATCCGGCAGCTACAACTACTATAAATGTTTTAAGAGAGAATTTCATAAGTAACCAAGTTTAATAATGAAAGAGATGTATTGATTTTAAAGTTCGAATCCGATTCCTGTTGAAAACGTGTTTTCGATATTATCGCGTGAAATACCGATTATTCTATGATTGAATTGAAGTTTTAAAACAACTAATGGGTGAAACTTGTAATTGATCCCTGCTGTAATGGATTTTCGTTCCCACCGTGGATTATCAATAACGTTTCCTTCTGTTTTGAACATTGTATCGTAATAGTCATACCGCAGGAAAGGGAGTAGTTCTTGTGAGGCAATAGAATCCCCAAGTGCCATTGGTGCTGACGGAAGCAACGAAAACACATTAAATCCAATTTCGGCAAATGCGCCCAATGCTGCACTTCCTACAGGAGTTCGTTTTACTCCGAGCTCATTAGATAGTCCTGAGTTAGCAAGTGAGATTGCAGCAGAATTTTGGAGTGTGCCGTAAATTGCGAGTGCTCTCAAATGCCATGCACCGGCATCAAGCACCGTTTGGAGAGTGCCGATAAACACATGGGCGGGAATAGTTACGTCCGGTTTCGGACGGTTACCCGATGAGTTTCCGAAGTAACTGCTTGCTCCTATGCTGAATCCCCTTGTTATTTTGTATTGAACATTCGCGGCAAGTGCAAGGTTCTCTGCGTTTGCATAATCAAAACGTGATTGATAACCGCGTTTTATCCAATTAGCCGAGCTGAAGCCGGATGCGTCAAGCCCGTTGATAAGTTGTAATTGGTATCTGAAATCCCCTGTTTGACCATAGACTTCAATCCCGTTTTCGTGCCATGCAAGCGGCAATAACGCAGCTTCGGTTTCAGAAACATTTGTTGTGAAAAAGTATCCGGGTTCGTAGCGTTCTGAATAAAATCCGATTGGTAAATAAAAATGTCCGACAAGAAAATTCAATTCGGGGGTTATTGTTATTCTTGCAGCAAGTTTTTCGAGAACCACTTCCCCACCTTTTTCTACAGATTGCTCATATTGACCAAATTCCTCGAACCTGTCGAATTCCATGCTTGCTCCCGTGCCGCCATGTTCAAACTCAATATCCACTTCAAAGGCAATGTTTTTGTTGAGTTGGTATTTCGGTTCAAATGCAAAACGTTCAGGATCGATTCTATTGCGACGTTGCGGGTCGGTTTTCCAGTTGAAACCGTAGTAATTCACAATTCCGTAAGCTTCGTAGGTTAAGGGGTTGGCAGGAGATGCCGTTGGAGAGGTTTGCGCTGTCAGTCCGGAAAATGTTATTAGAATAGACACGATAACAAGGATAGTTTTAACCATCGGGTTCGATTTAATGTTCGTAATACTTATTAAGATTAAATCTAAATTAAGGAATAAAACGGTCAAAACCAAAATTAATTTGCTTTTTAAGGTATTTAGAATATCAAACGGCACGACTTTTGTACGTTTGCTTCTAAAAATTGATTATTTTAGCGGTGAAACTATTGCCTACCAATCCTAAAGAACAAATGACGGCTCGTTTTTTGCTCAAATATGTTGTGTTCCTACTTGCCTTTGTAGTGAGTTCTGTTGAAGCAGACGCTCAAGCGGGAAGTCCGGCTAACTGGTTGTATCCCAATGGAAATATGGAGTCAACCCGTTCGCAATCCATACCATCGTTACGTCAGTCGGTTGATTCGATTGTTCTTAAATGGTCAACTGTGGAAATATCGGGTGATATTCAGCCGCTTATTGGTAATATTAAGAGCAACCCCAAGATACTTCCTACTTTTTTATGGTCACCAAACGAGATAACTGCGGTTATAAAAGACCACATTGTTGTAATTGACGGTTCTGGAAAACTCCTTACCCGCACTCCCATTCCCTCAGCCTATGTAAATTACATTCGTGGGATTTCAATCCTGTACGATTCTAATGCAGTTGAGCCGACTGTTAATACTACTGCCCCCGTTGTGATGGGACTTGAAACCCTAGAAGCTGAAAACCTAAAAGACAGTTTGATTTACTCCTACATTGCAGGTTTTGACAAGGGAAAAGACAGTGTGGTTCTTATCAAACGAATGAGTATTAATGTAGGTAGCTTTAATCCGAATCTATTTGGAAGTGTTACTCCTGTTTTAGGTAGAAGCAACAGCGGTCAGACAACCGTCTATGCTGCGGTAAATATGTCGAACCCTGCGATACCATCGGTTATAACGGGCGATGTACCATACTTTAGAGGACTGGCTCAATTTAATACAGCTACAATATTTACAACGTTCCCCTTGCCGGATGTAAAAGACCTGGATACCAGGCGCCTTACCTTAGGTCCTGAAGTATCACTCTACCCACCATCAATTGCAGGGCTTGGCGGAGGTCGTATAGGTATGGCATTACCTGTTTTGCCAAGTAATTCTATTACAGAGTTACTGTCGAACCCTATAACAGTTTCTACGTATGGAGACCGTCCGTATTTAATGTCTTTTGATATACAAGGCAGTCAAATCAACGAAGGAATTGCACCTCGTGAACTTACGTCATTACTCGACGCTACCAGAAACCGTCCTCTAATCCGCCCCTATTATGTAAAGTTAACAGATGGCGGTGCTGCAAATGCCGAGAACTGGTTTGTGCTTGTTTCTGAGGAGTATAAGGGGATTGATTCATCTCACGGCGGTGCGCGTTTACATTTATATAATCCGCAGGGCGACCCTGTAACTACTCCCAACGATCCCATTACCCCATCCTTTAATGGTGCTTCTAATCATTACTGGTCGGTTGCAGTCGGCAATGTAGATGGTGCCTCGAGTAACGAACTGCTTCCCTACTATCCGAATAATCCGGGCAATGAAATAGTCGTAACCCAAAGCTCAAAAGAGTTTGCCTATCCAGGCAGCAGATTGTTTGTCCTTAGATGGAGAACAGGTGCTCCTGTAGAGAAAATAAACAAGCCCGGAACATTCCTGACAGCTTTTGATACAATAGTATCTGCTCCTATTAATGGTTGGGTGGCTGCAGTTAATGATTTTGATGGTGGTATTGATGAAAAAAGTGAAATTTTTATAGTGGACCGCTCAACGGTTTATATTTTACGCTTACGGGATTATAGTTCGGCAGAATTACGTTTTGGTAGTCCTTTCGATACTCTCAAAGTATTAAATTTCCCTGATGAAACAATCACATCCCTCGAAGTAGCGGATTTGGAAGGTGACGGTGCAA
>CALMMI010000025.1 GCA_937868245.1 uncultured Ignavibacteria bacterium
CGATCTGTCATTGGTTACAAAAAAAGACAAACACCCTTACTTTCTATTGCAACCACTACAGTTTGGAGTGTGTTTGTCGATACAGATGCTGTATGGATCGGAGGACCTGAGGGTGTAATACGTTACGATCAAGCAGCACAAAAGAACCATACGTTTTCATATCCAACTTTTATTAGAAAAGTAACTTTAAATCAAGATTCAGTACTCTTCGAGGGATCATATTTCGATAGCTCCAAAACTACAAGTTTAATCCAAAACCCTCAATTTGTGTATGTACTTCCATACGACCAAAACAAATTAACTTTTGAGTTTGCTGCGGCTACGTATGATAACCCGGCAGCAAATCTATACCAATATTATCTGGAAAATTTTGATGAAAATTGGTCTGAACTCTCCAAAAATTTCCAAAAAGAATATACAAATCTTCCACCCGGGAAGTACGTTTTTCATACCCGTGCAAAAAATATTCATGGGAAATTAGGAGAAGAGGGGATATTTAAATTTGAAATCTTAGTTCCATGGTTCAAAACATGGTGGGCATACTCAATGTATGTATTGTTTGGCGGGGGCGTACTTTGGCTACTATTTCGATGGAGATTAGACCAAGTAGAAAAAGAAAAAAGAAAATTAGAGAATATTATAGAAGAACGCACCAAAGAAGTGGTTTTCCAAAAAGAAGAAATTGAACTTGCTTCAGCAGAGCTCGCAAATAAAAATGATGAACTTGAGAAGATTAATGCGATTGTAAAATCAATCAATGCCCAAATTAATTTTTCTGAAATGCTTCAATCAATCCTCGAAAGAACTAAAAGGATTATTCGAGGTGTTCAGCACGCTGAGATTTTGGTATTGAATGCCGAAACAAAGCAATATGAAACAAAAGCGCAACTCGGTTGGGACGAGCCGCGCATGGTAAGTTATTCACTACAGGAAGCTGAAGAATACTATTTGTTGAATACACAGGAAGTATTTCAAGATGTTTATACAGCGGTAGGTGAGGGCGAAACGGAAATACATCAATCTCGTGCTGTGATGGTTGTAAAGGTGCACGATGTAGTTGAGGGGTTTCTTGTTTTGGAAAATTCCCGCAAGGCAAATGCTTTTGATGAAAATGATTTTGGACTTCTCAAAAACTTGAAAGAGCATATTACGTCAGCTTTCATCAAAACAAAAATTTTGGGAGATTTGCAGGTTAAAAATGATTTGGTTAGCGAATATATTAAGGCAATAAAACGGGATTTGGATACTGCCAGCAAGATTCAGCACGCTATCTTACCCGAAGCAAATAATCCGTTTCCTCATATTAAGGAATTTAGTATTTGCGCCGAAATGATTGCAGCCAAAGATGTAGGTGGTGATTTCTACGATTTCTTCCTGATAGATGAGAATCGCTTAGGGTTTGTAATGGCAGATGTTTCCGGCAAAGGGATGCCAGCTGCTCTCTTTATGGCAGTAAGCAGGACTATGCTTAAGGGAACAGCTTTGTTGGGTGGAAAGCCGGGAGATGTGCTTGAAATAGTAAACGATTTGCTTTGCAAAGAGAATGTTTCAACGCTTTTTGTTACCGTGTTTTATGGTGTTCTAAATATCAAAACAGGTGAAGTGGAATATGGAAATGGCGGGCATAATCTACCGTTCATTCTAAGAAAAGACGGCTCTGTTGAAATGATGAAAAAAACTGGTGGAATGGGACTCGCCGTTATGGAAGAAATGCCGTTTGAGAACGCTGCATTGAAATTGAAACCGGGTGATTCTATGTTCCTCTATACAGATGGTGTTACGGAAGCTATGGACATTCAGGACAATCTTTATACCGATCCCAGACTCGAAAAATTACTCCAAAAACTTAATGGTAACAGATCGATTGAAGATATTATGAACGGAGTAATTGCAGATGTAAACAGCTTTGCAAGCGGTGCTCCCCAAGCCGATGATATTACAGTTCTTACTCTACGTTACGAAGGATAATTCCATGGAAACACTTAGTGTAAAAATTACCAATCAACGTCCTGAAATCGCTCGATTAAGCGAGATAGTAGAAGAATTCATGGACTCGAATGATGTTCCGATGAATGTAAGTTTTGCAATTGACCTTGCAATGGACGAGCTGCTTACCAACGTAATTACATACGGCTTCCCAGAAGATAGCTATCATGAAATTGATGTAGATTTTGAACTGACAGATGAAGAAATTATAGTTACAATAACTGATGATGGAATTCCTTTCAATCCTTTGGAACAGGAAGATGCAGACACTACCCTTTCGATTGACGAACGTGAAATAGGCGGTTTAGGTATCCATCTTGTAAAAAAAACTATGAATTCGATGGAGTATCAGCGAATCGGTAATAAGAATGTACTTACGTTAAAAAAATCGCTAGTGAATGTGGTGGAGGATTAGAGTATTTGTGTACATTAATTATTCATGAATGTGATACATTCAACCACATGCAGTACACCTGACCTTGATTGAATAGTAATTTGCAAGTAATTCTATTATAGATAGTAGTTCAGAATCAACTAGAAATTATTGATTGAAATAGCAAGCATTTGGATGTTTCGACAAGCTCAACATGACATACAAAGTACGTCACCTTGAGCCCGTCGAAAGGTTCAAATACGTACCAAATTATGTGTACTGAATTATAAAACATTGAGTTTACTTGCTAAGTACTGAAAACACCATCTGTCTCTCAACCTCGCTCAATTCCATCCATTTCCCCTCAGTCAATTCCCCTAAAGAAAAATCCCCGATTTTAACCCGTATTAGTCGCAAAGTAGGATAGCCGATAGCAGCTGTCATTCTGCGTACCTGTCTGTTTTTTCCTTCGATTAACTCTAGCTCAATCCATGATGTAGGTATATTTGCTCGAAAACGTATTGGAGGATTACGATCGGGAAGTATCGGTAAGATGAGCTTCGTTTTGCAGGGGAGTGTGGTATATCCTTGGTTGGTTACTCCTTGCTGTAATTTTTCTAAAGCTTCAGTTGTTGGGGTTTGCTCTACTTGAGCCCAATATGTCCGTTTGTGATTGAATTGAGGGTTAAGTAGTTTGTGATTCAGTTTCGGTTCATCAGTTAAGAGAAGTAACCCTTCTGAATCCGCATCAAGCCGTCCGAGTGGATATACATTCTTTGGGAAAGAAAATTCAGCCAACGTATGGTAAGCCGAGCCGGTCTCCACAGAAAATTGGGATAAAACCCCAAAAGGTTTATGAAATGCTATGAGCATAAACAGAATTTATGATACTGGAAATTGATATATACTTATTTTGCAAGATACTAATTTTTAAGAGTAATCCGAGTGCTTTTGCTTATTTTTGCGATAGAAATAAGCACTAATTTAATAGAAAACCCTCCAAATGAAACAGTTTACACCAAAGGAAGCAAGCAGGATGTTACCTCTTGTTCGCAGGATTGTTGAGGATATTCTTCTTGCCGGAAAAGAGTTGCGTGAATTAGTTCAGGAATTGGAACATAAAGTACAAGGTAATCCGGAATTTGAAAGTAAAGTACGTACAATAAATAGTTATTTCTCTGAACTTGAAGAGCTGGGATGTTACTATAAAGACTGGAATTTTACCATCGGTTTAGTAGATTTCCCTGCGGTAATTGATAACGAGGAAGTTCTTCTTTGTTGGCGAAGCGATGAAGACAATCTTCAATTCTATCATGGAATCGAAGAAGGGTTTGCAGGACGGAAACAAATACCGGCAGAATTATTAGATTAAACAACAATTAGACAAAGGACATATAGTGACAATTCGATTAGACGGAAAAACTGCATTAGTATGCGGAAGCACACAAGGAATTGGTAGAGCAATAGCACAAGAATTTGCACTTGCTGGCGCGAGAGTTGTTTTGATTGCACGAAATGAATCAGCATTAAAGCAAACTCTAGTTGACCTTCCTCCCACAGAGTCAGGTGAACATTCATATTTGGTTGCTGATTTTACCTCACCGGATTCAGTTCGTAAGGTGGTTGAACAGTATATTGCTGCAAACCCGATTGATATTGTTGTTAATAATTCCGGAGGACCTGCTCCCGGTACGGTAGCTGCTGCAATTGCTGAGAGTTTTATCCAAGCATTTGCAATACACGTACTTTCAAGTCAGGCAATTCAACAGTCTGTTGTAGCCGGAATGAAAGAAAGAGGCTTCGGGCGGTTCATTAATATTATTTCTACATCAGTTCGTCAGCCGATAGAAGGGCTTGGTGTTTCGAATACGATACGCGGAGCAATGGCAAGTTGGTCGAAAACATTATCTACCGAACTTGCTCCATTTGGAATTACAGTTAATAATATTCTGCCTGGTGCAACAAAAACAGGACGTTTAGATGCAATTATTTCAAGAAAGTCATCAGAATCCGGCAAAACTTTAGAAGAA
>CALMMI010000026.1 GCA_937868245.1 uncultured Ignavibacteria bacterium
TCTTGAACCAAATTACAATGTAGAAATAACTGTCCCAAATGATTTTATGGGCGATGTGATGAGCGATCTCCCTTCACGCCGCGGGATGATTTTGGGGATGGAAGCCGAGGGACATTATCAAAAAATAAAGGCTCAAATGCCCCTTGCGGAACTCGATAAATATTCAATGGCTTTACGGGCAATGACACAAGGACGCGCAAGTTATTCCCAGGAATTTTCAGAGTATATGGCAGTACCTGCCCAAGTTCAACAAAAGCTTATTAATGAATATCAATCCCATAGTAAGAATATTGATGATTGAGAATTGATGACACATTGATTAAACTATAACAGCCCGCAGTAATTGAACAATTATTGCGGGCTGTTAGGTATGAGGAAAGAATTAATCAAAATCAAGATGGGTGTTTACCGCCGAATGTTACCAAGTAATAGAAACAAAGTCAAGGCAGTTGTTACAACTGCCTTTCCGTAAATATGCTTAAAAGGAAGGTTGGTGGTTTACAGCCCTGCAATAGGTTGTTATAAAATTGTAGAGATGCACCGTAGTGCATCTCAGAAGCGTGCAGTTTACCGCCCTGACCTAAAAATTGATTTTTACCTGTTCAAAACACAGCGACGAAAAATAAACCGTTACATCTTTTAACTTACACCGTTCATCCTTGCAAATGCTTTTTGCAAATCTTCAGGTCCGGCTTTGCTCATTGCTTCACTAAAGCCAAATGTGATTTCAGTTTTTCCTTGATGCAATTGCTCAAAAACCGATGCGATAAAGTCGCTTACAGGAGGTGCGTGATCATGTAAGCCTTTTCCACCTAAATCCGTATTCAATGCAGGAGGAATAAGTTCAATTACTTCAATATTCTTGGCTTGAAGCAAATGTCGAAGCGAAAGTGAAAGTGAATGAAAAAAAGCTTTTGTAGCCGAATAAACAGGAGTTTTTGTAAGAGGTACAAATGATAATCCCGACGTCACGTTCATAATAGTTGTAATTGACGGCAGTTTGATAAAGAGCGAGGTTAAATGAACGGGTGCTTCGATATTGATAGCAATTTCTTCTTTTGCCCGTTTGTAAAAATCACTATCGGTAACAGCCATCCATTGCTGAATCCCTGCATTATTAATAAGAACGTTTGTATCACTGTGATTCTCCGAAATCCAATTAAAGAGTTCTTCTCTTTCCGATTCCACTGATACATCACATACTTTTGTTATTAGCTGCGGGTATTTTTCAGCAGCTTCTTTAAGTGCCGATTCACGTCTTCCACATATAATTACTGTGTTATGTTCTTTAATAAATCGTTCGGCAAGACCGAATCCGATTCCTGATGCTCCGCCAGTAATTAAAATCTTGTTGTTTGATATTTGCATTGAAAATATAAATTGTTATAATAAACTACTTCTCAATAAAGAGAGGTAAAACTTTTGTGGAGATTCCGCTTCTGAGTATTACAAAATAAATGCCGTTTGTAATGTTTTTCGTATTGAAAGTAAGCCCATGTTTCCCGTTCGGTAATTCTTCGTCAACTAATGTTTGTATTGCAATCCCATTTATTGAATAGAGCGATACTACGGTTCTCTCCTCCGATACTGTTTCGAACTCTAAACCGATACTATTGTTTGACGCTGATGTTTGGAAAAGTGAAACTGTACCACCGATTTCCACCCTCCGTCCATTCAAATCACAATCTCCAGATAACGTAAAAACACCCGAATTTCCTGTAATTGTATTGGAGTTGAGCACAATACTCTCAACAGTATCAATAGTAATTGTAATTGGGGAGGTTAGTTCATTCCCGAGCAATGCCTCGCACTCGAAATTTGCCAGTAATCCCGGTTGAATATATGATAACGATGCAAGTCCGTCAGGATTTTGAATGAATATTTTTGTTGCTCCGGGAGCAAGGTTTGTCATAGCTGCATTGAAACCAGTGTAGGCAGAAGCAGCCGCTACACTTTTAGGAGCCAGCAGCTTAGGATTGTACGTTACTTTTACTCCCAATCCATAAATTTTAGCAGAATCTAATTTCTGACCGTTAATGGTAATTGGGAATGTAACTCTTTGCCCAACTGCTGCAGAACCATTACCAACTGTTAAAGCCATCGAGGTCTTTAGTGTATCGGGCGGCTCGGGTTCTTTTTGAAAAATACTT
The DNA here is from genome assembly GCA_937868245.1 of uncultured Ignavibacteria bacterium. Taxonomy (GTDB): domain Bacteria; phylum Bacteroidota; class Ignavibacteria; order Kapaibacteriales; family UBA961; genus JADJXV01. The sequence continues at coordinate 2,151 of CALMMI010000026.1, forward strand.
CCGTTTCCAATCATTGTTAATTTAAAAAGGGTGTCGCATGGGGAATCAATTACCCAATCAATGGAAATGGAATCTTGTATTGTTCTTGTAGCAAAAAATCCCACTATTACAACTAGCGAATCATTCGGAAGTATTGAAACAGGTAAAACTCTACTTGTGGATAGAACTGAAAACGGCACTACAATTCCTGTTATATCTTTCAATTTAAATGGAGTTGAACCAATATTCCTTAACACTACTTTTTGCCGGGATACCGCACCGGAATCAACTGTTCCAAAATTAATATGTTTGGTATTTACCGAAAATTGGGTGGATGTTCGTGTACCTTGAACAGCAAATGATTTTACAATACCGCAAGGCTCGAAAACAAAACGAACCGTATCTACAAAGGTTCCGATTGAGGTGGGGTCGAAACGGACAGGGATATCGGTGCTTTGGGATAATGATTGCCCTGCAACTAAATCCACGGAAAAAGGAGGGTGTACAATGATGCTGCTTATTTTCGCAAAAGATACTTCTCCCCCGACGGATAGTTTTATCTCATTTGTTTGCTGATGTTGCAACTGACAATCGGTTGCTTCTGCGAATTTGATTCCTGCTGCGTTGAAAGCGAAAGTATTTTCTTGTTTCGAGCCTTTAATAGTGATAACAGTTGAATCATTACATTTATCGCCATGAATTATCACAGGAATACTAAAATTCCCTTGAGTTAACGGCTGAAACCTAATTGCAATTAATGCCGGTAAATATGGCTGAATTACAAACGGAAGATTAAGAAAACGAACATTAGGGTCGGACGGCTGTGAGCTGATTGTAATGGGAACAGCACTTGTATTTTGCAAGTTAACAATAGTATCAATATACGAATCACAACCGAGAAGAGGTTTGAACATGATTACATCCTTCTCCGGTACAAAAGCAGGTACGTTCACTATTGCTTTCAATCGAACTCTAAAAATATCGAAGCAAGTACCGATGTCGTAATTGATTGAAAGTAAAGCGGAATTTGAAGAAGAGAAACCAGGAGTAAATCTGATCGGTAAACTGATCTGTTTACCGGGTTTTACGATAATTGGAAATTTTGCAGTTGTGCTATATGCTTTATTTTGTGGAAAGAACTCAAACTTAGTAATATCCATATCAACAGTACCGTCGTTTGTGATTTGGATGGTTGTATCGATAACCTTTGCTTCACAAGACAGCATTGTTCCAAAATCCAGCAACGATGTATTTACGTGCAGTTTGGTTTGATCCTTTTCACCTCTTAAATACAACTTCATCGGTACTTGACACGGACCTGCAATAAAATCTGCTGTACCTGTAGTTATGCCGGCTTTAATAGGACTGAATTGAAAAAGGAACTCCTGATTTTCACCTGCTGCTATAGTAAATGGCAACGATGGTGCAACAAGTGCAAAACCACTGCTTGTTACAATAGTTTGAATACTAATCGGAACATTACTGGTATTATTAACAAATACCGACTGTTCCTTACCTGATTGGCAATCAGTCAGCTTACCATAATCTATGGTCGGCATATTGAATGAATAACTAATCTGTTTTTCAGTAATTGTAAATGCTTGTGATGTATCAATACACCCTCCTGTTTTAACAATAACCTTGTAATCCCCTACATCAGAGGCATCATAGAGTTGGTTTTGGGCATTTGGTAGAATTATACCGTCTCTTATCCATTCATAGAATTCAGCAGCGGCTGCCAATAAACGTAATGTATCGCCTTTACATATTGAAGATGATGATGCGTATATTTTAGCAACCGGAGGTGAGGAGATTGTGATATGCTTTATGTCTGATTCGATTGTACAATTATCTCCGTTTGTTACAATTACTTTATATGTGCCCTCGGAATTAACTGTAAGAGAATTTTGGATTGCCCCTTGAATCATCAAACCGTCTTTTACCCACTGAAATGATAAACCTGTACCGAGAGGGGTAGAAAGCGTAACCTCTTTTCCGTTACAAAATGTTAATGCACCAGATGAAGTGATTTCCGGTTTTGCAGGTATCTTTCTTGTGATTGTTGCCGATGCAAAATTTGTTTCATTGTATGAACGCCCGCGTCCTTTCGAGGGATTTGCCGACACAACCGGTTCATTGTCTGTTTCATCTTTTGTGAACCTGTATGCAAAAACGCGGTATTTGTAGTTTATACCACAGTTGATAACAGCATTACCATCATCAAATGATCTGCCAAAAATATGAGTTTTATTCTTCTTAT
>CALMMI010000027.1 GCA_937868245.1 uncultured Ignavibacteria bacterium
ACTTAGTTGTAAACGGTCAGGAAATGTTGTTTAATGCTATTGCAAGACGATTAACCGAGATAAAAGTTGAGCAAAAGATGACAATAGAAAACAGGTGTATTGCAGCGGTGGGGTTAGCATCTAAGTATGATAATAGCGTGTATTGGTGCAATCTGAATGATGAAGGGGATTTACTGCAAAGTCTCGATAAATCAGCTTATCAAATTAAGGGTTCGATGGACTTGGACAAAAAAGAAGAACTGCTATTAGGGTTCTTTAACGGCGAAATCCAAAAGCTGATAACAAAGCCCAAAATGACGGCATTCGGTTTGAACTGGCAACATTGCAATCATACGGTATTTTTCCCTACATTCTCCTATGAGCAATATTACCAAGCAATACGAAGGTTTTGGAGGTTTGGTCAGTTAAGAGAGGTGCAAGTTGATGTTGTTTATTCTGACGGGCAAAAACGGGTTTTAGATTCTTTGCTGGCTAAGACCGAAAAAGCAAACGAACTATTTAATAAACTGAACATAAACCTTCACAAGAATTACGACATTAAAAGCAAAGAATTTAACAAACAAATTTCGTTACCTAACTTCATAATCAAATGACAAAAGACCAATTAATAACAGACCAATACGCAATTTACAATAGTGATAGTAATTTCGTATTGCCGCTTATTCCTGAAAATAGCATTCATCTTTCAATTTATTCGCCGCCGTTCGCCGGATTGTATCATTACAGTAGCTCTGAAAATGATTTGAGTAACTGCTCATCAAAAGAAGAGTTTTTACAGCATTATGAGTTTATCGTTAAAGAGATTGCACGAGTAACAATGTGTGGCAGAATTACAGCCGTTCACGTTACGGAAATCATAAACCAAAACGGTAGTAACTGGGACTTTCCACACGAAGTACAACTACTCCACGAAAAGTACGGATTTGATTATAAAAACCGTATTACGATTTGGAAAGCGCCGTTAAAAGTTAGAATGCGTACAATGGTACGAAGTTTAATGCACAAGCTCATAGTAGAAGATTCTACGGAGTGTTTTACCGCTATGCCTGACTATGTTATGATATTCAAAAAACGCGGTGTAAATGAAGTCCCTGTAACGCACCCCGTAGGATTAAAGAACTACGCTGGAGCTAATCCGTTGTTACCTGAAATGCAAGAAAAGTATGGTAGTTTTGAGGATTTGAAAAAGAAGTATAAAGACCACAAAGACCCGAAAACGAATAAACTATCTCACTTGATTTGGCAACGTTACGCCTCGAGTGTGTGGGATGACATTAGGATAGATAATGTTTTGAAGTTCAAAGAAGGACGGGACGAAGACGATGAAAAGCACGTACACCCGTTACAGCTGGACGTAATTGACAGGCTGGTAGAATTGTACTCTAATGAAGGCGAAACCGTCCTAACGCCGTTTATGGGTGTAGGTAGTGAGGTTTATTCGCCTGTAGCACTTGGTAGAAAAGCGATAGGGATTGAATTGAAAGAATCGTACTATAAACAGGCAATTAAGAATTTAGCTGATGTTAAACCTTATACTTATGATAATGAACGTAATTTATTTGATGTGATGGATTAAACCTATCTTACCGACACTCTAACGATACCTATATTTTAAGATTTATTTACGATTTAATGTGAGGGGAAGATGAGTATTAAGGATAAGTACGTGGTTAAAAGTATTGAAAAATCTTTGTGTAAAGACTGGTGTATAAACAAGCATTACGCTCATAGACTGCCACCGATAGAACACGCTTTTGCGTTGTTTGACGAAACAAATATCATGCAAGGTATAGTTACATACGGCACGCCAGCGTCTAACACTTTAAGAAGTCTGTGGAATGATGTGTACAAACTAAAGGAACTGAATAGGCTTGTGATAAACGAAGGATTAGAAAAAAACGCACTCTCTTATTTTGTTTCGCAGTCACTTTTTTTGTTACCTAAGCCGCTTGTAATTGTCAGTTACGCTGATACGTCGCAAAATCATCATGGTTATATATATCAAGCTACGAATTGGATTTATACGGGCTTATCGGCTGTTTTCAAAGACTATTCCGTAAAAGGAAAAGAACACTTACACAGCGCAACTATAATGGACATGAGTAGGGGAAAAGAAAATCGAGTTGAATGGTTACGCAATAAGTTTGGAGACGATTTGATTATGATTGACAGACCAAGAAAGCACCGTTATTTCTATTTTTTAGGTACAAAGAACGTTGTTAAAGATATGAAGGCGATGCTACCTTATAAAATTGAATCCTATCCAAAAGGCGACAATGTTAGATATGATGCAAGCCACGAAATAAAAGTACAATTAAGTGCTTTTTAATCCCCCAATCCACCTGAAAATTGTTTTGGAAAAGTGAGAAATATTGTTTGTTTGTGATGGGGAAATTAGTTATATTGCAGTTATAGAGACGCGACCTCTTACCATAAAATTTACGGCAATGCTGTGAACTAAAAGATACTCTTAATTGAGTGGAGGTGTCGCGTACCTTTCTTTTTAGTTCACAGCATTTTCGTTTTTATATGCAATTCCCGACAGCAATCTATTATAAACGCTTCGCCGGATACAAAGCCGACTTCATAAACCTAAGTCAAATCGAATTGGATTACATTGGCTCAAAGTATCTCAATTCTCAATTTCTACGGATATGGAGTGGAGTTGGATATTCAGGCGGTAGGTTTTGGCATATTTCCGAACCTGACGAACATACTACTGAGATTGTCGAGATTGCTGATATTGATTTGTATATGAAAGAACTTTACTCGGAGTGGCAATGGGTTTTTGATAGCGTTAGTAAGAATCCTGAGATGTTAAAAGAATTTCAAGAACGTTTTAAGAATTAATGGAGATGTTATGAGATACGAAGTTACAAGTGCAATTCAAAAGTTATTTGGTGACGATTACCAGGTAAAGCATTACACTACAAAGGAAGCTCCGATACGTTACGTATTCGTGACAATAGCGGGGAGAGATTACAGAATAGATATCGGTAATTTAATGGTGGAAGGTCGCGGTAACAAAAAACAGATTTTCCCACCTAAGATTTTCGTTGACTTCATACGGAAAACACTTGAAAAGCATTTCAATGTCAGACAGGAATAACTGAACCTGTAACCTTATGTACCTTATGTACCTCAAAAAAAGCACTTTTTTGAAACTCATATAAAAGTTCACGTAAAAAAATCACAGAAAACGCCAAAAGTAGGGTACATGAGGTTACACTGTCGGCAACTATTTGATTTTTATAATAGTTAAGTGTAACCTTATCTATAAAAAATACCAAAACAGTAAGGTACATAAGGTTACAAATTGCATTAATTATCTATTTTTACTCTAAAAATCTATGACTGACGTATTACAATTGACACTTAATGATATTTTTACACTCGGTGGAAATGATAGTATAATACTGAATACAAAAGAAGTGGTTTTAATGCAGGACTATCCAAGGCATTCACTCGAATATTCACACCTAAGGCAAATTTCGGGATTGTATTTGGATTCTATCAGAAATAAAGAACCCAAAATTGAAGAGCCAAATCATTACTTAGAGTACGGCAAGGGAAATTCTTTAAATCTCATACCGATACGTTATAAATATTGGCTACAAAGACACAACTTTGCTAAATATTTCCCTGCTGAATCGAGAACTTACACATTTATAAAAATTGACGGGAAAATCATAGAAGAAACGAACGAAGACTGGATAAAAGAATATGTTATAAAAGACCTTGAAATAAACAGCATAGGTGGTAATTATGATTATTTTAACTATATGTCAAAAAACAAACAAGCGTTTGACGGTAAATTTTTGAATATGCTTGAGAGCCGAAAAGTAGAATTTAAAAAGGATTCTGAGAATGAATGTTATTTATACTATCAAAATTGCATAGTGAAAGTAACAAAAGATTCTACTGAAATTATACAATACAAAGATGTTCAGGAATACGTATGGAAAAACCAAATAATACAGCGCGACTACGAACAGACAGACCACCATAAAAGCGAATTTAGGCACTTCCTTTGGTGTGTATCGGGCAAAAACATGGTAAGGTATAAAACGATACAATCCGTCGCAGGGTGGCTTCTTAGTGGCTATAAAGACTCCGCTGATAATATTGCAATAGTTATCAATGATACTGTTATTTCTGATAATCCTAATGGTAGGAGCGGGAAAGGTTTGTTTTGTCAAGGTATTGCACGAATGAAAAAAGTAGAAGTTTTGAATATGAAAAAGATTGATTTAAGTAAGCCGTTTGATTTGCAGACAGTACAAATAGGATGCCAAGTTTTGGTTTTCGATGACGTGAAAAAGAACTTTGCATTTGAAAATTTATTTTCATTAATCACAGAAGGCATAACACTTGAGTATAAAAATCAAGCGGCTGTTAAATTGTCAATAGAAGACAGCCCGAAAATTGTTATACCTACTAACTACACATTAGCAGGAGTTGGTGATAGTCACGATGGGCGAAAATTTGAAGTTGAGTTTACGGATTATTTCAATAAAAAATATAAACCAATACACGAATTTGGACATAAATTTTTTTCGGGGTGGGACAAAATAGAGTGGCAGAAATTCGATAATTTTATGATACGATGCTTACAGGTTTATTTGCAGTCAGGTTTAATACCGTGTGAATTTGATAATATCGAGATTAAAAAGTTTATGAAAAATACAAGCAAGGATTTTTATGATTTTGTTAAAGACCACGATTTTGTTGAATTTGGTAAACCGCAAGCAAAAAGAGTTATTCACGATAAGTTTATAGAAAAATTCCCTGACGCAAAGTTATTTTGTAAAATTAGAAAGTTCAGGGAGTATGTAATGCTTTACTGTCAGTTTTATAGATTTGAATTTACAGAAGGTGAAGATAAACGCGGGATTGGTGACTGGTTTATGATAACAGACCCAAAAGCAAAAACCGATAAATCAGATATTCCAAACGTTCCATTTTTTGACCCAAACGAATCCTTATTTTAACATGCAACCCAAAAAACCAATAGTACCCGATGTAAGACTTCCGACTGCAAAAGAGCGAATAGTTGAATGTTGCAGAAAGATTATAACAGCCGATACAACGAACAACGAAACCTTGTTTAATAACAACGTTCTTTGGCTAAGTATGGCAATTGATGAACTAAATAAACATAAAACTGAATTACCATTTTAGCAATACTATGAACGAACAACAAATAAAAGAAGAATTAGAATTTGGTTTACTTGGTCAGGTAAAACAGAACTCAAAACGCATTGCCGAAACTCCAAAGAAGAAGCCAAAATCAAAACTTGAAAGTGATGTTCAAAAAGAAATAGTAAAGGTATTCATTGAGAATGGTTTTGAGGTAATTCGATACAATAGCAGGTTTTTTTATGCTCCTAATTCAAATGTTGGAATGAACTGTAATTATAATTACAATACAGGCGCAGTAAAAGGTCATCCCGACATCAAGATAACAAAACATAGTGTAAGTATAGGTGTGGAGGTAAAACGACCAACAGGCGGGCTTTCTGACGACCAAATTAAGTATTGGATTAAAAGTTTGCAGTTTGGGAATCAGACCGTAATGTGTATATCTGTGGAGCAAGCAAGATTTTTAGTTCTACAATTAGAGAAATATAATTTACATACAGCAATTGGGTATTATCAAAGGGAATATCCACACGACGCAAAAACATCTAAGAAGTTTGCAGAAATTAACAAACAGATTAACAGGTAATATATGAGCAATGACATTAAGTCCGCGAAAGAGATTATCGAGCAAATGATTAAAAACGGCGAATTGCCTAAAATAGATATTTTAACCTTACCTCGTCCCCCAACAACTAAATAAATGGAGAAAGTATGATGAAATACAATAAAAAAGGCAACTACATAACCTTTGAAAAATCAGACTTAAAAGAAGACGGTCTGTTAATTGAGATTGATTCAAAAGGAAAAAGAACGGTATTGAATCCTAAAAAGGACAATGAAGTAAATTTTATTAATAACACTCACGTTGATTTTGACGATGTCCCTTTTTAACCTAACATTTCAGCAACTAAATGGAGAAGAAAGATGAAAAATGAAACAATACATTGCAATACCGATAAAAATATATATTTATCATTAGGTAAATGTAGTAAGTTTTTTCAAAAAGATGAATTTAGTTTATCTATTAGTGAACATAGACCATTTGAATTAAGAACAAAAAGCGAAAGCATATATCTCTCAAGAGAGAAATTAGTTCAATTAAGGAAAAACATAGATGTTGTTTTAGATTCAATACTTCAAGAGGATAAGCTTATTTCTATCCGAAACAGCATTAACGAACTATTATCAACTACAGCGGAAACGCTATAATAAGGAATGGTATGAAAACGAACATGATTTGGTTTTACCAAGAAATAGCAGATGATATTTTTGATTACTTTCAAAGGAATCCCAATCATTATATTGGTAATTGGGTGGGGTATGAATATCTGCAAGACTACATACCAGTACGGAGGCAGCATTGTGAGGCACGGCACGAAATAGACGATTTGAAACAAGCTATGAAGTTATTGTTCAAACAAAACAAAGTGACATGTGAGACTTTCTATAATGAAGAAAACGGAAAGATTGCAGGGCGTGGATATTTTCTAAACTATATACGGTGATTATGAAAACTATTAAAAAAGTAAAAAATTGGGCATTCAAAGAAATGCTAAAAAAGATTGAAACTTACGAAAAGTGTTTTACTGAAATGTCTAAGTTAAATAAAGAGACTTATGATAATTATCAAGACGTTATGAATAAGTACGACACTCTCAAATCCCAAAACAAAGCCCTGCAAGAAGCCAATTCAAAACTAAAAGCCGAAAAGAATTTAATAGACGTGATTTGTCAAGACCATTTAAGAACAATTGAGAAACTAAAAGAGCAATTAGGATTAGCTGATTTTACGGTGGCTAAATTGAAAACTAAGCTCTCAAAATTCAAGGATTTGAAGAAAGAGGTGGATAGGGTCTCGAGTGGGATTGATGTTTGGATTGCTATGGAAGAGAATGGAGAATCAAATATGTTTGGCGGAAAGCCCGAGTATCATAACGAAGAAGGGTTTGTAACTGGGAACAAATTTTATGGCAAGCCTCCTTCAAGAGGCGACAAGGTTTGTTATTTGGGGAGCATAGAGCAATTTATCCCTATTGAACCTCTCCAATGCAAAAAGTACATTTTAAACGAGGCGAAGGATTGAAAAGATGAAAGTAACAATAAACAACTACGGTGATTTGGATGAAAGCGGTGGTTACTACACAATCCTAACGGGAAGTTATCATTACGAAGATTCTTGTTGGATCTGGAGGTCAAAGAAAGGCGGTGACTTAATGTTAGATGAAGAACAGCACAATGAAATGTTACGTAAATACTGGCAATGGAGAAAAGATAATAACATCGGGTGGACAAATCAAACTGAACAATTATACGGGAAATATACATCATGATGAAAACAGCAATAGAATATGGGGGTGCATTGTTATGAACACCTCCAACATCGAAAACCTAACAAAACACATAATGGCAGTACTCGAGACTGAAAAGGTATTGCACCCGGATATAACTTACGATGAAGTGATCGTTGCATTATCGGTAACACAAGCCGGATTGCAAGCCGCAAGGGGATTTTTTGAGGGTAAAGTGAAAGGGGTGGTTAGAGAATCTGATAATCATGTTTTATTGAATGTTGATTTAGGGAAAGTAGGTAAAGCACTCCAAGACTTAAAGGATAGAAAGATAACGATACAAGAATATAACGATATAATTAAGGGCAAATAGTCACCAAATCCGCTAACGTAATTCTAATCTAAAAAAATAATTTGCATCATAGTAAGGATTTGAGTATATTGCACCTGTAAAACGATTACTACTATGAAAGCCGTTGGATATTAATTGTTTAGCGGCTTTAATTACCACACAGGATGCAGAAGTATTTACCAATCATATCGGCTGCCCTACTGTTCGCGTTAATTATTACGTGGGCTAAAATGTGTGCCTCTAAACCCCAAGTAGTACAAACCACCGTAACCGAGTTTATACCAGTACCACAGCAACCAGAAATCAGAACCGATACAGTAACCCGTGATCACATCGTGTATAAGCCCGTTTTCTTCAATGGAAACGAGATACACGATACTATTTACAGAGACGGACAACCGATAGCAATCACACCTGAAGAATACTGCTCAAAAAATTTAGACTTCACTATAACATCTGACCGACAAATCTTCTTATCGGGTGACAGCTTGACTTGTAGCCTACACTACCCTGCAAATATATTTACGTTCGACTTTCACCCGAAAGAAGATACAACGATTGTCATAACTAACACTATTACAAAAACAGTTAAAGAATCCCCTTTTGGAGTATTTATCGGTGGTGGTATGTATGTAGCACCTGACGGCAATATTCGGTTTGGAGTGGGATTGAATGTAGGATTAAGGGTACTGTAACGATGGATTTTCAACATATACAAGATGCGCAGGATTACACACAAGCACACAGCCACAAGGTATTGGATACATTCGTAGCGGGTTTTATAGGTTATGGCTTGTTTGGTAGTATGTTTGGCTTTTTGGAAACACACGCGGCATTGTTTGTTGGTATATCGGCAATCATAGGGGGTGGGTTAGGTTTGTTTAGGGGTTATTTAGCTTACAGAGAAGCAAGGGAGCATTACCAGGACAGAGTAGAAAAGGCGGCTGAAAAGAAACTTGCTCAAGAAAAATTAAGACTAATTGAAGAATATGCCTTGACGGACAAAGAAATGCTATCACGTAATGAAATGGCAAAAATTATAGCCGACGGAACTCATGCACACAAACCATTGAATAAGAAAAAATGACAGTTAAAAAACAACATTGGTGGTCAGTAGTAAAAGGGTTTGCCGTTGGTATAATCGTGGCTGTTTTACCTTTTGTTATTACGTACTTATCGACCAATACCGGAACGTTTGAAAAAAGCGGTCTGTACACTGCAATTGCGGCGGGTTTTTCTACATGGTTATTTTCATTCTTAAGAACTAAAAACGAAACAAAGGTAGTAACGGAAACTACCACAACGGAAACCCCAATTAATGAAACCGATGCCTAAAGTACTTGAATTAGCTATTAAGCAAATAGGATACAAAGAAGAACCCGCGAACAGCAATAAAACCAAGTATGGCAAATGGTTTGGGTACGACGGCGTTGCGTGGTGTGCTATGGCAGTTTCTTGGTGCTACGCGCAAAGCGGTTACCCATTAGGGAATATAGGTTATCCAAAAGGTTTTGCAGGGTGTCAAACGGGCTACAATCATTTCCTGAAAACAGGTGAAATCACAACAAACCCACAGCCTGACGATATTGTGTTGTACGATTGGAACAAAGATGGACGTTTCGATCATACGGGAATATTTGAGGCGTGGACGCATGACGGTAAGTTTACTGCAATTGAAGGTAACACGGCGGTAGGGAATGATTCAAACGGTGGGGAATATATGAGACGCGATAGAAGTATCCGTGATAAATATAGAGTTGTATTTGTACACCCTAAAGTATTGGATAAATTCTAAATCAAGTGGATAACTCCAATAAGAAATTAAATTGTATGTACTACGAACCTATTCCGGTAAATTATTTATGGCAAACGTTCCACAGCAAGGCGGCAAATTAGACATAGTGCTAACAAAAGCCGCGACATATACATTGCCATTCTATACTGACGATATAGGGGATTTGACCGCAAAGACATGGACGGTAACCATTAGGAGCGCAGGGGATAATACGGTAATTGTAACAGGCACGGTTAATATAATTGATTCTACGCACGGTACTATTGATTTTACAGCAACACAAACAAATTTATTATCAGTTACCATTCCAAGTGTTAAATACGAATGGACTGTAAAATACACAAGCGGAGCGACCGTACTGCCATTATTCCAGGGAATGGTTACGGTTATTGAACTATAAAAATGCTAACTGTAACACCTAATATAATTCAAGTTGAGACGACGGATAGCGGTGTTAATGCGATAGTTACTCCAAATCCGATTGCCGTTACTGTTGATAAGGGTAATGTAACGTACAACATAACAGGCGGCGGTCAAGTTTACGGCGAAATCCCAAACGGGACAATAGACGGCTCAAATGCAACATTCACAACTGATTTTGATTTTGTTCCTGAATCCGTGCAAATGTTTATAAATGGAGTTAATCAGTATAGCCCAACGCATTTTACAACAACGGGAACGCTAACGATAATTCTTACTACGTCTCCAATCGTTGGGGATATTTTAACAGTAAATTATACTAAATCATAATGGCAGAACAAACGATAAAACAATCCCAAATTCGAGACGGTGCAATAAACGACGCTAAAGTTGCAGCGGGCGCTGCCATTGCCACAAGTAAACTCGCGTTAAATGGAACTATCATTTTGAAAGACGGCACGGTAGCTTTTACAGGCGACCAAAGCATGGGTAATAATAAACTTACCAATGTTGGCACGGCTTCATCAAGTGGCGATGCAATAAACAAAGGCACGTTTGATGCAGCCTTAGCGGCTTTGCCGTCAGCTTATAAATATCGCAATGTTCGCGCTGGCAGTACTGCAAATATTACTGTTTCAAATCCCGGTACGGCTGTTTTTGACGGTGTAACTTTAACTGCGGGGCAAAGAATTGTATTAAAAGACCAAAGTTCGGCAGCTGAAAATGGTATATATGATTTTGATACAAGCTCGACGGCATTGGTTCGTTCGTCTGATTCCAATGCGTGGGATGAAATAACAGGTACATTAGTATTTATAGATGAAGGTACGGTAAATGCAAATACACGCTGGTATTGTACTTCAAATACAGGCGGAACATTAGGTAGTACAGCAATAGCATATGCAAGCGACGTAACAAGCGGTCTAACAACAAGTAATTTTGTATTTGATGAAACACCTTCAGGGACTATTAACGGCTCGAACGCTGACTTCACTTTAGCGAATACACCAACGGCGAACACGCTTAGAGTGTATATGAACGGTGTAAGGGTATTAAGTGGTTCGGGTAATGGCTATACTTTATCAACAGCTACGATAACATTTACAACCGCACCAGTAACAGGTGATAATATTCGTGTTGATTATATGAAGTAATATGTCTCAAAATCTTATTAAAGTCAGACAGGGCGGTACGGGATTGTCGAGCCTTACGCAATATTTGCTATTGTATGCCGATACGACAAATACAGTGTCGCAAATACCGATAGGAACAGCAGGGCAAGTATTAAGAAGTTTTGGAGCGGGTGTTGCGCCTTCATTTTCGACGTTAGTATCGGGTGGTTATAAAGCAGCAAACCAAAGTGTAACTACGTCAACAACATTAGTAGATTGCACGGGATTAAGTTTTGCAATCGACGCAAACGCAACAATGAATTTCATATTAGATTTTGCATCAACTGCAAACTCATCAGGTGGCATGAAATGGGCTTTCACAATACCGTCAGGCGCAACAGGCAAAGTTACAGGGCAGGGCAATAATACAACCGCTACAGACAGTGTAAGTGTTACAACGGGATTTGGTGCAACTTCTGGCGTGGCGGCATCTCAAAAAAGTAGATTATTCGGTACAATAGTAAATAGTACAAATGCAGGCACGGTGCAGTTCCAATTTGCGCAAAATGCAAGTTTCGGAACGTCAACAATAGTACTGGCAGGTGCAACAATAACAGCATATAGGGTAGCGTAATGAAAATAACACCATTAAAACACACAGAAGACCATTGGAATTTCTTACTTGAAGATGGCAGTGAACAACACATCGGGAAGTATAAAATAGTGGATGGCAAAGAAGAGGGTGTAAAGACCGAAGCAGACGCAATCGAAATAATGAAATTGAACATACCAAGTTTAGAAGTATAGGGCAAGTACTTCGCAATAAATAATATTAGCCCAAAAATATAAGGAGTTATTTTATGAATGTAGGAGAATCAAACGCCGTCGGAATTACAAGTGATGTACCAGCAACCAACACAACGCTAGTGTCAGCAGGGTTATCGTTTGCAGTTGGAGCGGGTGAATCGTATCATTTCTTATACACATTAAGTTGCACATCAACAAACCTCGCAGGTTTTGAGTTTAACTTAGTTGCTCCGAACTGTTCTGGTAATTTCATTAATACCAGTAGTACATCTGCATCGGTCGGAGTAAATGGAACAACAACAGGTTTGTCGCCAAATACGCAATATGGCAAACAAGGTACATTCCAAGAAACACACTCCAATACTATTAGCGGTATTATTACAAACGGCGGCGGTGCAACTACCTGTGATTTGCAGTTTGCTCAAAACACGACAAACGGAACTCCAAGCAAAGTAAAAGGCGGTTCATCCGTCTTATACACACGTATCGCCTAACATGAAATACCTATTCCTACTACTGCTAACATCTTGCACGGTTACTACGTATCAATTACGAACACCGTGCAAGGTAAGCAACTCGGAATTGTTCGAGAAGCTGACAGGCGTATTAGTTCAGGAGGGCTTGCAAATCAAAACCGTAACCAGTAATTACCTACAAGCGGAAACAAGTCCCGAAACTAACCGATACGGTCAGATTGAAACGAATATTTGGGCTTTTACCGTAAAAGGGGATACAGTCATTCTAAGACCAAGTACCGTTTATGTCGATAAAAATTACAGTAAATCTTACGACGTGTCGGTCGGATTAGACAGGGGTAATACTTGGTATTGGAATGTTAGAAATGAGATTGAAAAGATATGCGATAGTAAGGTACTTGTTATTGAAAAAATACAATAGAGAAACAACGTCATGCCGTTTGAAAAAGGAAAGTCTGGAAACCCAGACGGTAAGCCTAAAGGCTCTAAAAATAAGGTAGATAACTCGATGAAGGAAATATTAAAAATTGCCTTCACTCCAACTATTGAAAAAATAACTGATATTTTGGCTACCTTAGACCCTGAAAAACAACTTGAAATGCTAAGTAAGTTTTTGCCGTTTTTTGCACCAAAGTTACAAACGGTAAACGTTACAGATGAAGACTTAGACCCGAGATTACCGCCGGTTATAAACATAAAAAGACGTTCAGAAACTGACGATGAACAACCCGAATGAATATGATATTGAATATACAGACAGTCAGTTTGACGCTATTACAAGTACATCGCCTGAATGTATATTTGTAGGTGGTATTGGGAGTGGCAAATCGTTTGCACTTGGTCAATTTGTATTAAACGAGGCGTGTTTAGTAGGTAGCTTAGGAATATTAACAGCTCCAACAAGTGGTACGTTAAACCTTTCAACATTACCAGCGTGTAAAAAAATATGGTCAAAATTGGGATTAGTTCAAGATATTGATTATATAATTGGTAAACGACCGCCTAAAAATTGGGGAATAAAGCCTTATTCTGAATATAACGGGAACGTGTTAACGTGGGCGTGGGGTTCTTATACGATTGTTGACGGTTCAGATAATTACGACGCACACAGAGGAACTGAGTTAGACTATGTAGCGGGTGATGAGTTTAGAGACTTCAAAGACGGTGCTTATGAGATGTTTCAAGGGCGTATGCGTGGAGAGGCAAAGAAAGCAATAGGCGGTGACTATCGAATGTTGTTCGTAACTACTCCGCCTGATAATCCAAATAAAGTACAAGACTTAATTTCAGAGCGTGTTCAGGTAATCTACGGTAATTCATTCGAGAATCAGCACAATTTACCGCCCGGCTATTTAGTGGGATTAAAGCACAGTTACGATGAAATAACGTACAGACGTGAAGTATTAGGCGAATTGATTTATAGCGGTGGTAGTGCGGCTTATCATGCGTTTTCAGACCAAAACATAGTGAGTATGCCTTTCATGCCTAACGCTCCTACAGTAATGGCATGGGACTTTAACGCAAGTGCTAAAAAGCCGATGTCAACGGGATTGATTCAGCAAATAGGCAGTAAGTGGTATTTAACAAAAGAGTTCATAAACAAGAATAGCAATACCGATGAACAATGTCAAGTTGTATTGGAGTTTTTTAAAAACGTTGGTTTTAATGGAACACTCGTGGTTACGGGTGACTATTCAGGATTTAGGAAAGAATCGAATGCAACACGTTCTGATTATGCTATCATTGAGCTTTATTTTAAGCATTATCCCTCTTTTAGAAATCAGACGCGCCCAACGTTATCCATTAGGGATAGAGTATCGTCTCTCAATGCACAATTTTGCAATATGGCTGGAGAGCGGAATTTTTACGTAGATAGTAGCTGCAAAAAGACTATTGAAGACTTACAGAAAACACGGTATAAAGAGAATGGTACGACGTTAGACGATACAGACCCGGAACGTACACACCCGTCGGATATGGTAAGTTACTGGGCTTATAATTGGTATCCTTCGGATAGAAAACCTATTGTGTATGGATAAGAATATGTAGCTGGTATAGGTATTAAATAGGTCAGTATACACTACTATATAATATATATATTAATAATAGAATAGAAAAGTCTCTAATTAAAGAAATTAAGAGATAGGGAATTTATTTATCTGAAAGGAAAGAAGTTATGCTGTACATAAAAGACGACTGTTTATATCAAGAAAATACTCATTTGGGAAATATAAAAACAGTTTCCATTTTCCCGTTTGATTTAATAGAAGAATGGTCTCCTGTCCAAATAAGACCAAGTAAAGAAACGTATCAATATTACTTTAGTATTAAAGTAAATAATGTTGCTTTGCTAAATCAAAATGTAGAACGGACTGATTTTATGACTTACGAAATGGACGATTTGGAAGTTATGTTAGATTTACACAAGCAATGGTGTGACTATCTTTGGAATAGAGAAGAAAACCTAAGACAAAAACTAATTATGATTCTAAAAGAAAATAATTTATATGTCTGATTTTGCACCCTCAAAAGAAAAGCAAGCCGCAATTGCCGCAATCATAGCGTCTGAATCTTTCGTTGTAATAACAGAAACAAATATAGACGCGAAAGAAGGCGAAGATCCAAGTTTTGGTTATGTCAATTGGGAGTTATGGTCAAGTGATGACGGAAAAATGAAGTTAGGCGGTATGCTTAATTTCGGTATGCAGTTGTGGAATAAAAACATGATGCCTAAACAATCAGACGGCGATTCTAATAATTATTACTAATGAGTAGCAACGTAAACAGTTGGGTAAGAACACGAGATTACATAAGAGCTTTTTCAGGCGACTTCCTTGCTATTTGGGGAAACACCCCGTTCTCGAAAGAAGTA
The DNA here is from genome assembly GCA_937868245.1 of uncultured Ignavibacteria bacterium. Classification (GTDB taxonomy): domain Bacteria; phylum Bacteroidota; class Ignavibacteria; order Kapaibacteriales; family UBA961; genus JADJXV01. The sequence continues at coordinate 15,265 of CALMMI010000027.1, forward strand.
AATAACCTTGCTTATTTCCGTGCGTTGACCTGTTTATTTGGTAATGAACCTGACGATTTAGACGACAGGCGTAAGCTGATATATTGGTTTTTGAGTAATGACTTTGGGATTGACAAAGCAACAGACACCATTAACCAAAAGTACAACGCTATTCCGGTAAATTCAATAGCTGAACGGGTGCTTAGAAATATATGCACTCTCTACTCACAAGCACCAAATCGTAGGTTTGAAGGGGATAAGGAAAAGATAAACGAATCATATCAATTAGCTGATATTGATTCTAAGTTCAGATTAGCACACGAAACTGCTAAGTTATGTAATACGTGCCTCGTTATGCCGATGGTACGCGACGGCAGGATTGAGGTTGACATATTGCCTCCTGACTTATTTAGAGTGGAAACGGACGTAAAGGATTATCGTAAAATTACCGCTCTGTGGATACCGATAAATACACCTGATAAAGATGGTAATAATGTGTATTCGTTTAAGGTGTGGACTGATACTGAATACAAAAAGATAGATAGTGAAGGACGCCTAATAGGAAATGTAGAGCCAAACAAATACGGGTTTATCCCCGCCGCGATATTACAGTTCAAAAATAGTAGAACGGATTTGTACGGTGGTGGATTGTGGGAGTTAGTCTTAGCGGCTTTAGACGATAACAAACTATGCTTTTTAGCTGATAATGATGTTATATATAGCGGCTTTTCGGTATGGGTGGCAACGAACTTTGGCGAGCAAGATGTAAGTATTTCACCAAATAAGATATTAAAGGTAAGCAATGTTACTCAAGGTGAAGGCGCGCCGTTTGCACCTTCATTGGAATCTGTAAACGGTATAGGTTCGTTTGGTGCAATAGAGGATATGAGAGACAGGCGGATAAAACGGGCATTGCGAAACATGGCGTTGCCAACTAACATTGCAAGTATGGATTCTGAAATCCAAAGCGGGGAAGCAAAAAAAGTTGACCGAATGGAGCTTACTGAAATCAGACAACGCGATGCTGGGGCAATGGTGAAATTTGAGAATGACTTTTATCCGATATTCGCAAAGGTAGTAACTACGGACTTAGGTATGTCGTTACCTGAAAAAACGGTTATCGGTGTTGACTATGTGGATGAGCAGCCATATATAACACCTGAACAGGAACAGGTCGCAAAACAAGCTCAATTCGATGCCGGTATATTAGGCGCAAAGGACTATGTTAATACGTTTGTAAAGAATGAACTGATTACTACGAATGAAGAAGCAATTCAGTACATGATTGATAACTTAGCATTAAAAAAGAAACTTACTATAAATAACGAACTTAATCCAACGGTACAGAGTGGGAATGTTCCTGCTGATGTACCTATTATAGACAATACAGGACAATAACAATGGCAGATAATACCAATGCTCCAAGTGGAGATGAAAAGGCAAGTGCCGAAACAACCGAAACAGGTAAGTATCCTGCGGACGTGCAAAAAGCAATAGATGAAGCGAATAAAAGAGCCGAAAAAGCCGAAACCGAAAGGAAAAAAGCTAATGAGGAAGCAGCCGCCCAACGTATTCGGTTAAAAGATATTGACGAAAAGAAGTTAGCGGACGAGGGTAAATTGTCTGAATTAAACGGGAATTTAACCAAAGAACGCGAGGAACTTCAAACAAAGGTAAAAGCACTTGAAGCGGAAAACGAAACGGCGAAATCGAGACTATCCGAAATTGAGACAGCAAGACGCAATGAACTTTTGGCAAAGTTACCAGAGGCAAAGCGCGAAACGTACAAGAGCGTGGATTTGGGATTGTTGGAGCAAATTAGCAAGGACTTAGGTGTGGTTTACAGCGGTAATTCGCAGGGCAGCGAAAGAGGCGCAACCGCCAACGGGCACAACGGGGTCAGTAAAAAAGAACTACCCCTTGTTCCCTTTGCAGGGAGCGACGCGCCAAGTATCAAAATACTGGCAGATATATTAAATAATTAATAAGGAAAATTCAAAATGGCTAATAATAGTTATGATTTTAATTTAGAGAAAAGAAGCGTACAAGAGGCGTTTGATATTTTAGTTACAAGCCGCCCTACGCTTTTGTCACTTATCAGACGTGGTTCAAATGCCACACAAGTAAAAGAAGAATGGCTTGAAGATACACTTTCCCCTGTATCGACAAATATCACTTCGTTTGGTACTGACGGTGACGGTACGGTTATAAACGTAGCAAGTAGTGCGGGCATTGCAGCTGGTGACTTGCTTAGGTTCACAAGCGCAACAGGTGCAGACAGAGGCGAAATAGTAAAAGTTGCGTCCGTTGGTTCATCTACACAAGTAACCGTTACACGCGATTACGGCGCGTCGGTCGGTGTTACGTTGGTATCTACGGACTTGGTGTATCTGCATTCCAAACCTAAGAATGAAGGCACAGAAGCATCGGCTGGCAATATTACGCAACCTACTACAAATTACAACTACACTGAAATATTTGACCGCACTGCAAAGCTATCACGTACCGCACTCCAAGTTGGGCAATATGGAGGCGCGAACACAATGGCGTATCAAATGAATAAGGAAATGTTGAATATTACCTACGAAATTAATAACGCTGTTATCTACGGTGAACGGGTGGCGCGCTCATCGAGTGAGGCGGGAACTATGGGCGGTACAATTGCATTTTTACGTGGCGGTAATATCGATACTACAGGCGGTGCAATATCAGCAACGATTATCAATAATATGTTCAAATCTATTTTTGATGACGGTGGCACTGCAAGTAACTTTGTGTTGCTATGCAATACGAACCAAGCTCAAAGAATATCGGCTTTCAATACAGCAGGGACAAACCCTATTGTAAATATTCCTTTCGGCACAACCGAAACAGGTGGTTATATTTCTCAGTTCATTGGAAATTTACCATCTGTCAATGGATTCAATGCAAAGATTGTTGTAGAGCCTTCATTCCCACGCGATAAGGTTGCATTGCTTGATTTGAACTTGTTTGAACTTGCTTACTTGCAACCGTTTACTACGCAAGACGCAACGCAAATGGGTGCTGATTACGTGGCGCAAAGAATCTTAGGAGAGCTTACTTTGCGTATCAAGAACGGTACAAAAGCACACGCAATGGCAACAGGACTGACAATATAATGAAACGTGGAAACGGTAAAATAGTAGCTGAAACATTAGGTGTGAGCCCGTCCACCGTATCACGTAACAAAGAACGCTCCGACGTGCAAAAGGCTAATATAGCAGTAGAGCAAACGCAAACACTAAACTCAAACCTAACAAAACTAAATGGCAATGACCTACTCAGCCCTAACAGCCAACATTGACATAATGCGCTCCGGTAACGAGGACGTACTAAATCCAACAGCGTACTCCGACGCCGCTTTGTTAGACTTATACAAAGATGCTGCAAAACTCGAAATGAAACTCGACATTGAGCAAGCATTGAGTATAGCGTATGACGATGACGGTTCGACTTTGGACGACGCAACGGATAAGAACGCTGTTAGACTTGAGCGCGCTTTGGCATTCAAACAACTATGCTTGTTCTATCAAAAGAACGATGCAGGTGCAGAAACTAAGAACCGTGTCCGTTGGGATTTGTATAGAAGTCTATACGAACGTGAGCGGATAGGGTTTGGAGGTTTATCAAGAACCGCTCCAACTCCTTCAGTTGTTTCACAACCATTTTTACGGTAATGGCAGTTTCATTTGCTCAAAAGTTAGAAGCTGAATTTAAGAATGCACTTAATAAGAAAATCAATAGTTCGAGATTCTTAGAAGGTGTTAAAGCAATGGGCGTAAAATCCATTGAGATTATCCGTAAAAGGGCTGCAAAGGGTATTGATGTTGATGGGTTCGCTTTCGATAAGTACTCAAAAAATTACCCTAAGCAAAAGCAAAGGGCAATTGCAAAAGGTAAGAATAGCGGCGAATATGCAGCTACAAAAGTACTCGACTGGATGCGTTCGAGCGGTCAACTTTTTAGGGATTTTACTTATAAGGTTGGTAAAACAAGGCAGCCCAGAGACGGCGAATTTCGTATGGATTTTACGATTGACATTAAGCAAGGCTCTCGAAAGAAAGCCGAGGGGCTAATGAAGAAACGTAAGTTTTGGGGAATTGCTACAAAGGGCAATCAACGATTTTCAGAACAAAAGCAACTTATTGACGCCTTCAAAAAAGGCGCAGGTATTAATGGGACAGGACGTATAAAATGACACCCGAAGCATTCTTACAAAACCTTATCGAGACATATTTACCGTCGTTTGGCAAAAGTATTTCTACTGGCAACGGTTCTGATTTTGCGACTTTTTTAGATGAAAGTGCAACCGAGAAACCAAGTGCGTTTATATCGTTTGACGGTTTTGAGGAAATTGATATTTACGAGGGTGGTAATTGTGCTTTTGACGCGGAAAAGTTTAGTATATATCTACGAACGGACGATTCAGTAAAGCCGTATTACAAGGCATTGCGTGTTGGATTGTTAGAGCTAAATTCTGTATTTCAGGATGAAGACGATAACGAAAAAACAGTTTCCATGCCAAACGGGCAAGCGTATCGAGACGGTGGAGCGGATGCGTTTCAAATTTCAGTAACTATTAAATAATCTATGACACTTGAAGAAGCCGAGAAAATACGTGAAGAAGCGAAGCCAAAAGCCCACAATCAGGCGTTCTTAGATGCTGTTAATGGCATTATGAATGACACTATTAATAACAGACCGAACATTGAAACAAAGAAGCCCATTATCTCCATAGTCACAATTTACGATGAAGAAAACGAACGCCTTTGGTTGCAAAAGTATCTCGACAATTTACCGCAATTATCAAGTGAGCAAGCGGGGCAAATTGAAGTTATATTGTGTTACTGCAAACCGATAGGAACACCCGAAACAAAGCCGTCAGAAACGGTTACAAGGTACGGGGTGCAAATATCCACAGTGCATTGTTACTACGAACAATGGAACTTTGCAGAAGCCCGAAACTTAGCCAAAGAAGCCGCACAAGGTGAATGGATTTTGAGTTTGGATACTGACGAATATATCATTCACAATCAGATTCAAAAGATACTCGATACGGTAAGAATCCAACATGAAAACGTAGGAGCTATTAAAACTACTATTGTTTCACACCACAGAGATTTGGACGGTGTGCAAATAGCAGAAGCCGTGCCTTCGCAAAAAAGATTATTCAGGAACATTCCCGAATTAGTTTGGCAATGCAGGGTACATGAGACGGTAGAGTTTTCATTGCACGATTTGGGCTATACTGTTAATGATTCCGCTATAGTAATAATGCACGAAGGATACGAAGTTTCGGACATTGTCCTAAAAAGGAAACTATCAAGAAACTTAGACTTAGCAATGAAGGAATACACATATACAAAAAATCAGCAAATAAGAGATTTTTGTTGGTTCTATGTTTTACAAACAAGTGAACAATTAATTAAATATAAGGACATAAAATAATGGCTAACTCTTATGCAGGTGGTTTGAATAAAACCGACTTTTTTGCGGTAAACTCGGTAGGTACGGGACTTGTAAAAACAACCGCCCTTACGACCGCCCCCACTACAACGGCTTTAACGGCAAGCTCCGATTCTTTTCTAAGCGCGGTGCAAAATTATAACACGGGCATTACCCCTGTTAGACTGAACAAAGGCGTTGAGCTTACTTTTGACCAAGACAAGTTTAGCGGTAGCGTGTTGAACGCTTGCGATACGTACCAAGCGGGCAACACAGCTGCAACTACCGAATACTACGAAGATGCGTCGGAAGCACCGTCGATTACGGTTACAGGTACAACAGTGAACAACTTTGTATCGATTACATATTTACGTGCAGACCCGGACGAACCCACCAAAACAATGGTACTTATTACGCACGGGAATTTCAAAGAAGGTTCGGGCGCGCTTTCTCTCAAAAAAGGCGAACGGATTAAGCCTAAAGTTGATACAGTTTCAAAGGCAACAACCGCGATTCTTGCAATCCCTGCTGCTGCTTTTGATTCCACAAAAGTTACAGGCGCGCTTACTTGTATTGCGTTGGGGAAAGAATTTACCCGTGTCAATCTAACAACGGTCTAACAGCAACGAAACATAACGGGCGGGTAACACCGCCCTATTTTTAACATCTCAAGGGATTTATGAGCAAAGAATTATTCTTAAAAGTAGGTACAACGGCGCATGAAGTGCAATGGAAACAAGTACACGGCGGATTGGTAAGCGGTGCGAGTATGGCAATAGCTGTTAGGGCGCAAAAGAAGCTAAATAAGTTTTTTGGTTTTGGTGAAGTTCTGAACAAAGTCACGCCGTACATGATGAGCGAAGACGGTAAAGATATTCCCTATGAAATTGCCGTAAAAGTAGCACTCGCGGCGGGGGACTTGGATATGACGGACTTTATGAGAACGCAAAAATCAGAGAAAGAATTAGAGCGCGAAGACCCGGACTATGTGGACATTTGTTTGTCCGCTTACTGTGATATTATAGCGGGTTGTTTAGACTTTAAGGCTATGGGGTTAGAGCCGATGGAAAGCACCGCTATTGCAGAATCATTCCCTTATGAAACCATTAAGGAGGTGGCAAACGATTTTTTGTTCTTTGCGAAATTGAAAGAGACGCCGTCGACTTCATTAGAGGGTTCGGGTGTTTCTCAAGACTTGACGACGCCGACGACACCGACGAAGAAGGATATACGAGTGAAGCGCAAACCATAGCTGATCTAATGAAAGACGGTCGCGACTACGAAACGCAATATCTCATTTCCACATTGCAGACTTCATACCAGGACGGGATTTTTTTATACAACAACGTAGCATTACGCAAAGTTTGGGAGCAATACGCTTTTAAATGCTGCACGAATATATACCAACATGGCTGATTTTACTATAAATGGTGAATTTGGAATAAACGCTCAAAAGGCGTTTGATGCCGTGCGTAAAGTTGGAAGCATGGTCGATGGTATATTTAGCGGTAAAGAATCTATAAATGTAGATACAAAGGCAGCCGAAAAGGAAATAAAAAATCTTGGTGCTATTGCTGATAAAACATTCAAAGATATTGGAGACAGTGCAGGTAAAAATATCGGTGGTGCAGGTCTATTCGATGGATTGAAAAAGAGCTTTGCAGAAGGTCAAGACGCGGCAAACTCTGGCGGTGGTATATTTGGTAGTTTAGCGGGTGGATTAGGTCAACTTATAACGCCTGCTGGAGCGGCAACGGCTGCAATTGGAGCGGTAACGGCGGGATTAACAGCCGCTTTTACTGTTGGTCAGGAATATGAGCAAGGTTTGGCGGGTTTGTCTGCTATAACAGGGCTTACAGGTGACGCTCTTAATGATATTGGAGATAGGGCTAAAAACTTAGCTATTACGTTTGGTGGTGACGTCTCTACTCAAATATCAAGTTTCCAGGGGGTTTTATCACGTTTCGGAGCGGACTTAGCTAAAACGCCTGGCGATTTACAGAAAGTCTCTGAAAACATTAACATACTTGCAAAGGCGGGTGGGATTGATGCCGCTGCCGCTATGGACACACTTACAGGTGCTATGTTGCAATTTGGAGTGAACACTTCAAATAGTAGTGAATTAGCAGCCGAAAGTTCGCGGTTTATCAATGTTATGGCAGCATCAGCGCGCGTAGGTGCAGCCGAAATACCACAAGTTGGGGAAGCAATCACCGTGGCGGGCGTTGCTATGAAAAAAGCAAAGGTATCATTCGAGGAAGGAAACGCCTCAATTCAGGTACTTGCGGCTGGCGGTAAATTTGGAGCGGAGGCTGGCACGGCTCTTAGAAATGTGTTAGGTAAAATTGCCGGGGAAGAGGTTATACCAAAAGAAGCACTTGCTAAAATGAAAAGTTTAGGTATCAACATGAAAATTGTTGCCGATACTTCGTTACCATTAGAGGCAAGGCTAAAAGAACTTGGTAAGGGCGCGAAAGATGCAACCGCCTTTACTCAATTGTTTGGGGCTGAAAACAGCGCGGCTGCTACGATTTTGGCAAGTGGTGCAGACCAAGTAGGCGCGTGGACAAAGGAAATTACAGGTACGTCCGATGCTACAAAACAAGCGGCTGTTAACATGGGTACTTTGTCGGAGCAAATCAGCAGGGGCAAAGCTCAAATAGAAGTGTTCGCAATTAATACATTCCAATTATTAAATCCTATTGTCAGTGAAATTTCAGGTGCTATTATACAGGCGTTTGGCGTTATTGTCGATGTGTTAAAACCTACATTTGATAAATTAGTTGGTACGTTCAGCAACGTGTTTAACCGTATAAGCTCCGTATTGAAACCAATTTTGGCGTTTCTTGGGGGTTCGTTACTTGCTAATTTTACCATCATATTTGCAAGTATAGGGGAAATAATCAATTCATTTTACACGACCGTTGTAACGATATTTGATGGCATTGTCGATGCCGTCGAGCCGATTATTGTGGCATTCAAAAAAGCCTTCAATATTACTGACGATGTTACCAAAAGTTTTGATCCGTTAAAGACTTTTCAGCAAATCCTTTCTTTTATCACTACGACCATTTCAGATTTAGGGAATATATTAACCGCAGTAGGTGGATTTATTGCACAAGCGTTATTAGTGCCTTTTCAGTTAGCGGGTGCAGCGATAGCAAAGGTAATTGAGTGGGTTGTTGACCTTAATAACTGGCTCAATGAGTTAACGGGAACGGCAACCGATACGGGCAAAACTACAGCCTCACTGTCAGAGTATTTCGATACGTTCATCAATATCATTAAGCAAGCACCTGAAATAATAAGAGCCGTTACAGCGGGGTTTAAAGCGTTTGTTGGTGGTATAACTGATTTGATAAGCAATTTCTCATTCGATAAGCTAAAAGACTTAATCTCAGGTAAAACAATTGCAGCCGCTTTTACAGGCTCTTTGAATGACAGTGAATTAAAGAAGCAAAACGAACTGTTATTAAGTCAATACGAAAAATCACTAACAGGGCTTGCAGCCTTACAAGAAAAGGCGAACTTAGCAAAAGACGCAAAGCAAAAAGAAGCCGATGCAAAATTATTTAATGCTGAAAAAGAACGGTTAATCAAATCAATAAATGATAAGGAAAAGTTACATTTATTAGAGCCTGAACAAGCCGCTAAATTACGTACAAAGGTGCTTGATACTTTACTTGCAGCCGATAAAAAAGAACAAGCCGCTACAATTGCCGCTTTGGATGCTGACGGCAAGGATAAGAAAACCAAGCTAAAAGATATAGCAAAAGAAATATCAGACACCGAAATAGAAGCCCGTAAGGTACGTAACCAAACATTAGTAGAAGCCGATAAAACTCAATTTAGCGACGCTCAAATTGCACAAAAGAAGGCATTGCAAGATTTGGATACCGCACTTACTAATGAACAACAAAAGCGCAACCAAAAGAATGACGATATACAAAACGATGAAAAAATATCAAAAGCGCAGAAAAAAGCATTCGCAGAGGAAACAGCAAAACTATTAACGGCAATTCAAGAAAAAGGCGTTGCCGATACCGCGATAATCAACAAGAAATTCGCAGACGCTCAAATAAAAGAAGAAAACAAGAACGCACTCGAATTACTGAAAGCCTCTCTCGATAATGCAAAAGCCCGGATTGAATCGGTAAATAGTTTAGATGCGAATAACTCTGACCAAGAACTCCAAAACTTAATTGATTTGAATAGTGCAAAGAACGCACTTATAACGGCTCAGGAAGCACAGAAAATAGAAATTGCTATTCGTGCCAACGGTAAGGTATTGGAGGCGGAGGAAGCCTTAAAAGCCGCACTTGCTACTCAATTAGAGGCGGGTGGAACTGATAGGGTGGACGCCGCACGAATTGCTTTAACTGCTATCGAAAATGAAGTTTCCAAGTCTGATAAGGTTGTGTTGGATATTCATAGGAACACCTTACGGGAAACACAAGATTTAGACCGCAAGTTTGCTATTGAAAAGCGTGTATTAGAGGCGCAAACTATTAAAGACGATGCCGAACGCGAACGCAAACTAAAGCTAATTGAAATAGACAAAACCGAAGCAGACGCACTCGAAAAAGCACATGGCAACGAACGGTTAATAAACGATGCGCATAATAAGGCGTTACTCGATAGATACGATGCTGATATTGACTATAACCGTAAGAGTACAAACCTTGCTATTAAGACAGCGCAAACATTTCAGGATTTGGGAATCAGTATTGCCACTGGTATTTCCAAATCTATGGGTAGTACGTTTGACGATTTGAACTCTCAATTCGATGCTTTTACATCGGACATTGAGAATAAAATAAAAGGCTCAAAAGATGTTGATAAAAAAGCCACAGAGGAAAAAGCAAATGAGCTGATAGACGCACTAAAGAAGCATGAAATATCGTTTGCTGAATTTCAGAAGCAGAACTTTGAGAATAACAAAAAGAGTAATAATGCAAATGTAACCGCGACTGAAAAAGCTAATTTACTTATTATAAAATCGTTTGGAGAAATGGCAAAAAGTGCTAATTCTGCTATTAATACGACGATTGACGCAATGGCAAAAAGTGCGAAAACTAACGCGCAAACTATAAAAGAAAAAGGATTCACTGACGAAGTGGCTAAACAACAGTGGGAAGATTTTTCTAAAAGCGTAGTTGCCGTTGGTGAGGATATGAGCCTAAGCATAGCGGGTATATTTGGGCAAATGGCAGCAAGCGGCACATTGACACTCGAGAGCGCAGGGAAAGCAGCACTGGGTATAACCATTGACACTATTTCAAAATTAGTACTTGCACAAGCTCCGGCAATTCTTGCGGCGTTTGCGTCACTTGGACCATTCGGGTTCATAGCGGGGTTGGCTGCAATAGCGACAATTGAAGGCTTGCTGGCAGTTGCGAAAAGCTCCATAGGTGGTTTTGAAAAAGGCGGACACACGGGCGAAGGCGGCAAATCAGAAGTAAAGGGCGTTGTACACGGTGACGAATTTGTGTATAAAAAATCTATTGTGCATGGTCAGGTAAAAGAACATTACGAAATGTTCCAACTACTCGAAAGCGGCGTAAAACTTAAAGATATTCTCGGTGCTTACAAACGCCCTGATTTATCAGCTTATTCAATATCCGCAAACGGTAAAATAGTAAGCAACAATGTAAGAAATTTAGAGCAACCAAATTTCCGACCTGTTCATAATGTTGTGAATGTTGATGTTTCGGGATTGCAAAAAGAGTTATCTGATATTAAAACGTTACTTCAAGTTAATCCACCAAGAAACGTGCATCATCATCATTCTACGGACTTAGAATTGAAATTAGATAGAGCCGTAATCGCACGCGAACAGAAACAAGCATTACGATTAGAAAGGGCGCGGAAATAATGGCATACACTTTCAAATTACACATTGCAAACGTGGATACTACAACGGGGCGTTACGATGAACTCCTGTTGTCAACAATAGCGGGTTTTACGGGTTACACAAGCATCGAAATAAAAACACGCGGAGCTTTTGAAGGCTATGCGTTTGAAGGTGAATCGGTAAAAGGTTTAGGCGGTAAAATCATACGCCCTATTAGTAAAATGCGAAATAGCTTTGCAGTAAAATTGCAGCCGTTCACCTACAAAGCGTCGGATTGGGATTTATCAGATTGGGAATTGATACGGTTAAAGCTATTGAAATTACAGAAAACGCGGTGCGGTTGGATTGAATTAACAGCAATAGGTACAGCACTTGCAATATCACGTCCGTATCACGATGCTACAAAGGCTATACCGGTACAGCTAACAGAATTTAGTTTTGAGGATAACGAAGGGAAAAAATCGGTTACTTTAACTTTTGAAAAGAAATTTATCGAGGTATCCGCGTAATGTCCATTGACCGTACCAAAAAATATTATACCGAGTGGGTAAACGATAGGGATTGGAATTTGCGTTTCGAGATTATTCCGGCAGGGGAATTTGTCAGTCCGTTAACAAATATTGATTCTTTGACAGATGAAGCGTTTGAAAGCGGCGGTATCGAAATTAAATCTCACAAAATGAGTTTTGATTCTGATATTCCTTTTGGGTGTAGGGAGGCTGCAAGTATTTCATTCGATTTTGATTTTTCTTTATTGCCCACTAACTTACAAGAAATACTCAAAAATCCATTCTATGACCATACCGCAGAAGGGTACTCAGGGCTTGTCACGTCCAATGTTTTCGTATTAATATCAGATAGAGGCACAGAGGGCGCGACTGAATATGTAGAGTTTTGCGGCGGTCAAAAGATAACACTTACCAATACCTATAAAATTAGCAAAGATGAAGAAACGGGAACGTTTATAACGAACGGTTGTACAATTGACGCGGTGGACGTGTTTAAATTAGTATTGGAGCAAACAAGTACGAAAAGTTGGGCAACCTATATTCTTTCAAACCCAACAGATACGTATTTGAAATCCTATTTGGACAATATAAATGTGTTCGATTGGATTACAGGCGCGGACGTTAATATAGGAGCTAAATTCGATTATAGACCAACAACAGTCACAGAGGGACGTTTTCGACTTTCAGGTATAACCACGCAGTGTTACCTCTACAAACTCGCTTATTTATTCACTTACGGACTTACCGGGGCGATTAAGGCAAATTTAGCGGCGTGGACACGCAACCCGCCGAGTACATACATTAGCACGTTTGACGGCTCACCGTTGGTGGCAATTACATTTTACGCCCAAAACGGATCGGTTAATCATGCAAAAGGCACTACTTTAACTGACGACGCTGTTTTAACTATCGGTAAAATAGCTTCATATCCCGATACGGGAATGCTGATATACGATGAAAAAGGTGAATCCTATTTAGAATTTACGTATATGTGGGATTTATTGAAGAACTTCACAGAGGGCAATTGTTGCAAGTTCACATATAAGCCGTTAATTATTCCTGATGCACTGGCAGTTAACAGGCTTTCTTACGCTATTTCTTTCGATAGGATTTTCCACAATCCGAGCAACACCGCTATTGATTTAAGCACGCGGTTTGGCGATGCACAAGAAGGCGATTTTGATTTTACACCATGTTCAGGTGTTTACACATCAAGTGCGACCGAGTTACCAAATTTAGAGAATCCCGATATTTCAAATTTCACAGCTGAAATAAGAGGGAATCAGTCAGATGAACGGATTAACGTACGGCTGTTAAATCATAATCTGCCAACGTCAGATATAGAAGCTAATAGGCAAATGAAAGAGCCGAGAATACACCTAAGAAAACTCTATTACAACGAAAGCGGACACCCGTTAAAAGTTCATGAATCCGTAAAAATTCACGACGGCTTTACAGAAACAACATACGATAATGTTACAGCATTACCCGAGCTTGCTGCAAGCTCCAACGCCTTTGAAAGTGAGGCACGGGTGCAAGAATGCCGCGCATGGGCTTTATTGACACAAGTTG
>CALMMI010000028.1 GCA_937868245.1 uncultured Ignavibacteria bacterium
GTACCGTTCGGCGGGAGTCAGACGCGGAGATAGAGCAGCTTGATACAGCGAGTCTAAATCATGTCTGTTGATATGTGTCGTATTCGGACCTTTTGGAGAAGTATTGCCTGAATAAAACAGGGCAAGGAAATTCTCAGGGTCGGGATAGTCGCCTATCCAGCTTGTCCGCCATAGGGCGAGCTTGCTATTACGCACCATATCGAGATGTTGTGGAAAATCCACCTGTCGTAGTTCCAGATTCACTCCGATTGCTTTCCACTGCTGCTGCACTGCTTCGGCAACCGAGGCAGTACGCTCATTTGCACCAAGTTGGAGCATAAACTTCGGCAATCCTTTTCCATCGGGATAGCCGGCTTGTTTTAGTAATTCACGTGCTTTTTCGGGGTTGTAGTCATAGCCCCTTGTTTCCGGCGAAAAACCGGGCATCGAGGGAGGCAGAACACCGAATGTAGCAGGAATTCCTTTGCCTTTAAGTACAAAGCGTATAATCTTCTCGCGGTCAATTGCATAGTTTAATGCCTGCCGTAGCAGCTTAACCTTTGAAATTGGCATATTCTTTGTAGCTTCAAGCGTAGAATCAAGCAAAATACCATAGTATTCAACAGATTGCGCGCTTGCTTGGAGCAGTTTGAAATTGGAGAACTCAGGAGTGAGTTTGCGGTCGGAAGTAAGGACTTTATCCGCGAATGAAGCATCTATCGAACCTACAAAATCCAATTTCCCTTTCTCGAATTCTAAAAACTCGGCTTTTGTATTCCGCATAAACGAAATCGAAACGCCGTCGAGATACGGAAGTTGTTTTCCCGAAGCATCATGTTTGAAATAGTGAGGATTACGTTCAAGGGTAAGAGCCAAATCAGGCTGCCACTCTTTGAACATAAAAGCTCCCGTTCCAATCGGATGCTCGTAGAAATCAGTCTTATAGAAGTCAGTTGCTTCGTGAGCGATAATTCAGCAGTATGGCATTGTCAGAAGCGAGAGCAAAGGAGCAAATGGCTTTTCGAGCCGAAGTTGAACCGTTGAATCATTAATGACAGTTATGCCGCTGATGCCGTCCATCGGTTGATTTTGAGAAGTAGCTTTATTGAATTCCTCCGCACCGACGAGTCGATTGCGAAAAATCCATAAACCTGTTGATTTTACTCGGGCATCGCAAATTCTCTCGAAAGAAAATTTAACATCCCGTGCATTCATCCGGCGCGTCTTTTGTTCGCCAAAACATTTATCCTCGTGGAATGAAATGTCGGTGCGAATGTGAAACGTCCAGACTAAACCTGCTGTATCTACTTCCCATGACTTTGCAAGACAAGGGACGAAGTTCAGCGAGGAATCAAGTTCAACCAAACCATTGAAAATTTGAGAGCCTGCCCAGATAGCCGCCTTGTAACTTGTGGTTGCAGGGTCAAGCGTACTTAAGCCGTCGGGCTCGTTATAATAGAACGTGCGGTTTGAGTCACTCTTTGTTTTTTTTCCACAAGAAATGGAACAAAACAAAGCGAAAGGAAGTATAAGTAACCAAGTTGTCAAAGAACGCGGGGAAAATCGCATTATTTCCTCGTTTAGATTCAAGATCAAGCAGCTCGTTTCTCTGGCTTGAAAATTGAAAGATAATTCAGATAATTTTTCAGAATGATGTCAGACTTTTAATGACAATACCTGATTTTTGCTTTAAATTACAATTGCAATAAACGAAAAAAAATGCAATTGGAAAAGTTTTTTCTCTTCGCGATGCATACACTCCTGTTCATATACCTGTCCTTATTCC
>CALMMI010000029.1 GCA_937868245.1 uncultured Ignavibacteria bacterium
GAGTTTTGTAAAGAATTATAAAAAAGAATTTGCAAAATAACACAGTTCATTCAGATGGAGTCCCCGACCGAAGAATCTCAGTTTAGATGATGCTTGAGAATTATTGAAAACACATTAATAAGCGTCAAAGAACTGTTTAAAATATTTTTTAATTATTGACTTAATATATGATTTAATCCTCTCGTCTCTATTATACTGAGATTCTTCGGTCTAAGAAGCCCTCTGAATGGCAGACGTAATAAAATCTTCTATTTAAATCTAATTAAATTATTTTTCAACAGTTTACGCTATTGACATAAAATCACAATAAGAATCGAAATAAGAGTATTTGTACGTAAGAATCACAACAATGCCAAACATTCTATATCTTAATAAACCTCGTAAGTTCCACCCTGCCCTCGTACTGCGCAACTACAAAGTATGTACCGATCGGAAAACTTGTAATCGGTAATGTGAGTACATTTACGCCCCTCATACGTGAAGGAGAATCTATTGTATATACTAACTGTCCCACCATATTGTAAATCTTTATAGTTATATCACTTTCCTTCTCGAGGAGCATCTGAACGGTAACTTCATCGTGCTTTGCTTCCGCAAGATTCGGCACAACCTCTACAGATGATAATAAATCAGGAGCATACGGAAGTGAATCGGGGTCGATTCCACAAGGAATTACTGTTGTATTCGGTGTAATCGAAAACGTGGTATTTGGCTTGTAGGGCATCCTTCTGCTGCTTTTTCCGTCATCTACGGTTACGAAAGCCTGCGCGTTTTTTCCTGCGAAATGAACGAAAGGAAATTCAGCAATATATTGATACGGCTTATCAGTCGGGTAAAGATTATAAGTATATTGCACATTTGCAAACTGCACGGTAATTTTTGCCGAAAGAATCGGAGACTCACTCCTTATAAACACCACCACCCGCTGTCTGTCCCGCACTGGAAATGTAGGTACTGCAGGGGAAATTATCGTCCCGGCTTTTAACATAGCTGCCGGAATATTCGCCCTGCCAAATCCCAATGTATCGTTTTTCTCACTTGCATTACTTGCGGTTTCGTACAGGAATTTTCTAATTTCCCACGGACGAAGTTCCGGGAAAACCGAAAGGAAAAGTGTTGTTGAACCTGCCATCAACGGCGTTGCTAGCGATGTTCCGCTCGCTTCGCTAAGAGCCGAAGAATCCCCAACCGCACAGCAAACCACTTTAACACCTTGCGATGCAATATCCGGTTTGATAACACCATCACCTCGCGGACCGCGTGATGTAAATCTTGCAGGTGTAATACCATCTTCTGCAACCGCTGCAACTGCAATAACACTATCTGCGTCGGAAGGTGTTATCAATGAGCTGTCTCGCGGACCGTCGTTCCCTGCCGCGGTAATACATACCACACCTCGATACACTGCTTTGTTAACTGCAATCGCAGCAATCGTTGTTTTCCCGTCAAAATCCGAAAACGAATAATTTTCTTCATCCGGTTGGTTGAAATCTGAATATCCAAGCGATGAGCTGATAATATCCGCGCCTTGCGCTTCCTCCCACTCGACGGCAGCCGCATAATTATCCTCTTCAAGATGTTGCTCGGTTGGTAAGTCCTCGGTTTTTGCCAGCAGAAATTGTGCGTGTGGGGCAATTCCAATCAAGGAATCCTGCTGAAATCCGCTGACGGTTGAAAACACTATTGAGCCGTGCCCGTCCTGTCCGCCGCCATCGTTTAGTTCATTTCCCGTTACGGAATCCCTGTTGATAAAGTCGTATTCATTAAGTATGTTAGCATTTTTGGTTGATCCGTGGGTTTTCCATCTGAATCCGGTATCGAGAAAACCTGTGAGCGTTCCTTCGCCCAAAATTCCCATTGAGTGAAGTTCGGGGATACCGAGCATTTGCGCCTGGTTGAACGACGGACCATACCGCAACACCCCGCAATCGGACGTTGCTTCAAGAATAGAACCGTCGATTGGAGTTTGAACAAGATAGCGGACTTGATTCAGAGAATTGTTCACTGAAAGTGCTTGAAATTTCGTTGCAGTACGTTTCACTTTTTTAACAAACGGTAAAAGCTTGAGACCTTCGGCTACTGCGGAGTCACATCGGACCACTGCATAATTATTCCAGCGCAATTGAAGGATTACCTCGGCTTGCACGAATCCAAGTGCTTGTAAATAAGGTTGATAGAGAGGCGCATCTTCCAGTGAAACAAGGTTATTTGATGCCAGAACCTTCCCCCGCCGTTCCAGACAACGTTGGTTATGCAGGGCAAACGTTTTCTTGTAGATGTCGGAATTTTCCGTAAACTTTTCAGTGCCCTTATCCTTAAAAAATACACGATAGGTATAGGTTTGTGCGTTTGAGAAGTTTGAAGCGCATACGATTAACGCACTTACCAAAAGAAGTACAGTATTACTATGAATTTTAGTAGATTGCAGAATCATTTTTAATCAATTTGTTGAATAACAGTAAAAACTAAATTACCTAATTTTCTTGAAAATATAAGCCCATGACACAGTTTTCAGATAAAAAGACCGCCGGATATACGGCTGCTAAACAATCGGTTGCATTTGCATTTCCCCAATCCGGTATTATCCGCGCTCGCGGGGCGGATACATTGGATTTGCTCAACCGACTTTCGACCAACGAACTTTCCAAATTACAACCGAATCACGGCTTGCGCACTGTCCTCACCTCGGATAAAGGTCGCATCGTAGATGTCCTTACTGTAATAGTGAACAATACGGGTGCTTTGTTACTTTGCAGTGCAAATAATGAGCAAAATGTAGTCTCGTGGCTACGGAAATACACGATAATGGACGACTGTAAGGTTGCCTCTGCAACAGATGAATTCTGCGTTTTGGAAATTCTCGGACCGGAGGCAGCAAGTCTGATTCAAGAATTATCCGGCGAAACTTTACTCGATTTACCAATGAGCCACTGGCGAAACGTTACCGTTTTTGGTGAATCTGCCCTGCTTCTCCGCCAACCGGCGATGAGCGAATTTTCGTTTTTACTATTATTCGACTCTTCACAAAAAGATGCAATCCATGCAAAATGTTACGAACTCTCCACAGAAGTTCCGATAATGACCGCAGAAGATTACGAACTATTGCGCATTGAGGCGGGTATGGGTGCATTCGGAGCTGAACTGACTGACGGGTATAACCCGCTTGAAGCAGGATTGCTCCATCTGGTAAATTTCAAAAAAGGCTGCTATATCGGACAGGAAGTGATTGCCCGTATTGACAGCTATAACAAGGTAAAGCAACGTATTATGGGGTTTACATCGACTACCCAGCTTCCAATTGGTGCTGAAATCAAGGTGGATGGTAACGCAGTGGGGAAGATTACCAGTTCTGTTTTGTCACCTGATTTTGGGTGGATTGCTTTGGGGTATATTCGGGGTGAACATGCTCATGTGCAGTCGGCGGTTAGTGTGGAATCGGGGGATGGTGGTGTGGAGGCTGTTATTGTTGGGTTGCCGTTTGAGTGAGATGTATAATTGAACTTCAACATTGGATTAAGTCAAGTATTCAACTGGCTTTAATTATATGACGTATAAAAGAATTGGCTATAAATAGCTTGTAAAATAAAGTTATGTGTAACACCTGACTGGACAGAAAAGAAGTCTGTCAGTTGGCTGTGATAGACTCTAATGTTCAATTAACTCTTTACATTGGTAACAAACATATCGATGAAATTAAACCTAAGTATGAATTGATTTCCAGTCATACACCCGACGAACTTTCAAAACGCTGATTTTGAATAAAGGTATTCTTCCAGAGATGTTAATGAAAGTTTCAGGTCACAAAGATCGAACAAGTTTCCAAAACTATGTGCATATCTCTCAAGAGGATGCTATAGATGCAGAACAAAATGTTTGGGACTGACTGAGTAGATAATAAAGAATCAAATCCCTATACAATTTCAAGCATTAAGCTACGAATTGTATAGGGATTTTCTTTTTATCTCTTTGAAGTTCCCTTTTATGCAGAAAACTCTTTGAAGTTTCCTGCAAACACAATTTGAAAGGTTTTTCCTTCACCGGTGGCGATAGTCATTTTTATAGGGACAGTGAATCGGAATGAATGATGCGAAGGCATGAAATGTTGGATCAGATTTTCTTTCTAAAATTGAAAGCTTGGGTAGAAAATAGTTCTTTAAAGTTGATGAAAGAACAACAAGTATAAGTTGTGTTGTTTCTTCTTGTAGTCGTCTTGGTTGAATGATGGCATAGATAGTTATACAAATTGTTCAATGAGAAGTTTTAAGGTTTTAGGGCACGAAAGGAATGTTTATTGTTTTGAATGTGATAACAAAGATTGCTTAATGAAAGTTGGATGAAAGAAAATTAATGTCTATCTTTGTTATTGAATAAGTCTATGAATGCACTATGCGTGTTTCAAAAAGAGAAAATGGTAATTGCTACAAAGATATGACGACCATTTAAGAAGTTAGCTTTGCAAATTCGGTAAAAAGTTAACTTAGTTCTTGACTGGATGGGAAAACCGTTACTCAATCCATATTTTTTAACTATATCTTACTAATATGAAATTAAAAATAGGACTTATCGGATTTGGCAAAACTGGAAAGGCTGTTGCCAGTGTAATTTTACATAATCAAGATTTTTCACTTGAATGGGTTTATCGGCAATCAAGCCAACTCGACAAACGTAGCGTACCTGAATTTTTAGGGGTTACATCTGACGAGTTAGGAATAATATACTCAGCAGCTTCAACAAGCATCGAAGAAGTATTAAAACAACAACCCGTTGATTTTATTATAGATTTTTCATCAAATGACGGTATCTATTCATACGGTCAAATAGCTGCTAATCAAAAGATAAAAATCATTTCTGCCATTTCTCATTATTCTGATAAAGAAATAGAATACTTAAAAGAATTGTCAAAATCTACTACTGTATTTTGGTCACCAAACATTACCTTAGGTGTAAATTTTTTACTCTTCGCTTCAAGATTCTTAAAAAATATTGCCCCTTGGGTAGATATAGAAATCATTGAAGAGCATTTTAAAGGTAAGGTTGGATTATCGGGTACCGCCATAAAAATTGCTAATGCCCTTGATATAAACAAAGATGTAATTAACTCAATCAGAGCAGGTGGAATAGTTGGAAAACACGAAGTTGTTTTTGGATTTCCATATCAAACCATTCGGCTTATTCACGAAAGTATATCTCGAGAAGCGTTTGGTAACGGTGCGATGTTTGCAGCTCAAAACTTAGTAAACAAAAAAGAAGGTTTATATAATTTTGAAGACATTTTATTACCTTACTTTTCTGTATAGATACTATGACAATAACAATTATTATTGCACTCGCCATACTTTTGCTTTTAGCTTATGTTTTTGATATTTCAGCTTCAAAAACAAAAATCCCTTCGGTAGTTTTGCTTCTGCTTTTGGGGTTTATCGTAAAGCAAATCAGTACTTCACTTGACATTTACATTCCTGATCTCAATCCTATACTTCCCATTATCGGGACTGTGGGCTTAATTTTAATAGTACTGGAGGGTGCTTTGGAATTAGACATAGATAAAGAGAAATTACCATTAATTTTAAAATCTTCAATGGTAGCCCTGATACCTTTACTTTTCATAAGCACATTTATTTCTCTATATCTCAAATACAGTAGTGCTGTACCCTTGAAAATAGCATTTGCAAATGCTATTCCTTTTGCTATAATAAGCAGTGCAATTGCTATACCAAGTGCGATAAACCTCTTAAAAGCTGAGTAGGAATTTGTCACCTACGAAAGTAGTTTGTCAGATATTTA
>CALMMI010000030.1 GCA_937868245.1 uncultured Ignavibacteria bacterium
GAAAAGAACCGTTACTATTTTAGAACTCTACTAAAATCGTTTCAAATCCTCACTAAATAGTATTTTAGTGCATCACTGCTACAATTATCTAACCTGCTTTTTTTCTTTTGTGTTATATCCTTCCTTTTTTGTAATTTACAAGTATTGTTTTCTTCCCGGTTTTGCAAGCAGATACGCTTGGATTAACTGGAGTTTAATAATTCACTTTCGCGAGCTTTCGCACTGATAACACTACTCAGATTTTCACTTGTTATAAGGATATGGTTTATGAAACTATTTCTACTCCTTCTGCTCTTTTTGTGCTTGTCAACTGTTCCTTCCTTTGCCCAAAAAGAAAATAATAATTGGTATTTCGGTGATAAAGCAGGGCTAAGTTTTAATACTGAGCCACCAACAGCACTTGCAGATGGACAGATGTACTCGGACGAAGGGTGTGCATCTATCTCTGACAAATTTTCAGGTGAACTGCTTTTTTATACAAACGGTTCTACTGTATGGAATCGTAAACATCAGGTGATGAAAAACGGAACAGGGTTACATGGATTTACATCCTCAACTCAGAGAGCATTAATAGTTCCAAACCCTGCAAATATTAAGGAATACTATATATTTACTCCGAGTTCATACACCATGTCAACTCAGTTAGAATATTCAATTGTGAGTTTGGAAGATCCCGATGGAGAAGTGATTTCTGCAAATAACATCTTGTTCGATCATATTTCAGAAAAACTTACAGGAACTTTAGATGAATCTAGAAGCGGATATTGGATTCTGGTACACCATCCCGGTATGAATAATTTTTATTCATTTCATCTAACCGCAAGCGGATTGAACAATACCCCTGTTGTTTCAACGTACCAAGGGGCACCAATAAATAATGCAATCGGTTACCTTAGAATTTCCCCTGACGGAAAAAAAATTGCTCTTGCCTCTTATTTAGACAAAGCACTATTACTTTTTGATTTTGATAATGCTACAGGAACTGTTTCTAACCCAAATACTATAGAAAAAGGTTCTCAAACATTCTATGGAATTGCTTTCTCACCGGACAACTCTAAATTATATGCTTTAGGAGCACAAGGTATTAATAATGCTGCTCTCTTTCAATATGATCTGAGTTTACCTGATATCAACGCAATAAAAAATTCCCGCAATACTATCGCAGATCAGCAAAGCGATGGAGCAATTGCACTTGCACCGGATGGCAAAATTTATCTTAATAATAATAGTGTTGCAACTCTTTCTGTTATAAATAATCCGAATGGAAGTGCTGCACAATGCGATTTCCAGAAAAGCTCGGTAACATTAACAAGTAAATGCACTTTTGGTCTTCCAAATCATATAAACTCATTCCAAGATAACTCGGATTTTGTACTTATTTGCCCGGGATCTGTTACACAAATTGGAGTTTTACCTCTGGAAAATTATACATATTCATGGTCACCTACAACCTGGCTGGATAATCCTACCATTTCAAATCCTTTCGCAGCACCTTTGCAAACAACTCTGTACACTCTAACAATAACTGATCCATCCGGATTTAAAGAATACCGAAGATATTTGGTACAAGTATATGCCGTAAAAGCCAAAGCTCTGCCTGTTCCACCTGTTTGCTCCGGCTCAAGTGTACAGCTTTCAGCATCGGGAGGAGAAACGTATTTATGGTCTCCAACAAACGGGTTAGATACTGCAACCAAAGCCAAGCCGATTGCTACCCCTAAAACTACTACCAGGTATAAAGTGATAGTAACAGACAAGGGGTGCGTTGATTCTGCATTTGTAGATGTAGTGGTAAAACCTCCGGTTGTTGCAAATGCAGGTCCGGATATAAAATTATGCACAACTGGGAGTGTGGTAATTGGAGACGATGCAAAAGTAAATGAAACATATCTGTGGACTCCTGCAGAAGGACTGAGTGATACCTCTGCATCAAATCCGCTCGCATCCCCAAAGAAAACCATGGATTATATTTTGAAAGTAATGCGTGACGATTGTGTTGCTTACGATACGGTTACTGTAAGTATAGATAAGATTACGATAGGTGTTTCCAAAGACATTACCCTGTGTATGGGTAAAAGTGCAAGACTTTGGGCTTCAGGAGGAAGTACCTATTCTTGGTCACCAATTGATAGTATGAATAACCCGGCTTCTCCAAATCCTATTGTTTCACCGGTTACTACTACCCGTTATAAAGTGGTTGTGTCCGAAGGAGATTGTATTGATTC